>JBEDKY010000016.1:0-5026 GCA_041171905.1 Pseudomonadota bacterium | reverse complement strand
ATGTGATAGAGTCCGCCCTCAATGCGTCCGATGGGCGAGTTTTTAAAATCTGTTGAGCCTGTGTACATAGAAGGAAGAATCAGAACCACATCATCGCTGTTGATTTTTGCGAGTGCCAGTTCTGTTGATGAGGTACGAAAAAACGGCGCTGCCGGCAAGAATCTCTCAAACGCATCTTTGCGCTGGATGAAGTTTACCGGAATGCGGCTGAAACGGTCGAGATAAAGTTTCGAAAAGTCGGCAGTCACGGAATCGTCGTCAATAGAAACAGTCTTAGCGAATGACAGACTGATTTGCGGTAAGATCATTCCTGAACTGGTTTCAATCCATGCAGGTTCGACGGCCGCGGTGTTGTTGAGTCGAATCGATCCCAGTTTTTGAAATGAAGGACGGATCGATGGTGCCGGGCCAAGCAGTTGTTTGACGTCGCCCTTTGCAAGGTTCGCTGACTTTGCCACGTCCCACTGCGCGAATTGGTCGGCGTAGTATTCGCCATCGGCATTTGCGACCGGACCAAAGGCGACTGCTGCGATGACCGGAGTTTTGATGGAGCGCAAAGTTGCGTTGAATTCGGCAACGCTTTCGCTGGAACCGAAGGTATAACTAAAAAGTTTATCAAAGATGATTGCGCGCGGGTTGCGCGCAGCGATTCCTTCGATCAGTTTTTTCCACTGTTCGATCGGTATGAGTTCCTGAACCCCGAATTCTTTTTTGGCCTTGTCTCCGTAGGCCACCACTTTCAGGCGTGTCGAAATCTCAGGATTTTTTTTGGCATAATCGCGCAATTTGAATTCGAGTGGCGCAATTGCGCGCTCGCGTAATTCATCACCCCACGTGGATTGTGCAAGTGCAATCAGCATTGCTGACAACGCAAAGGGTATCAGGACACTCCAAAGGCGCAGCGTCCTTTCGCTAGTATCTTTCACTTTGGGTCTCTCCATGGAATCGTCTACTGAGGATGCCAGAATTATTGGCTTGTGTCTGCAGTTGGTCGTATTTGTAGCCTTCCTGACGGCACCGCACCTGCCGCGGGTAATACGGGCGAGCTTGAAATTATGATTTGCTCAGTGATGTTGATAGGCGAAATCTCTGTATAAGGAGGTTGCGTGGGCTGCGGTGTTTCGCACTCCCTCATTGGATCGTTGTTCTCCATGGAGCCAGCTGCCGCGTTCTCGACGGGTTCAGCTTTGCAGTGATTTGGATCCAAAGCTGGAGGTCTCAAAGGGTTCATACCGCCGACAGGCGATTTGATGGTTGGTGGGTTATTTATTGTGCCTCCTGCAACAGGTGTATCCGAGGGAAGCTCCTTCGCGGGAGTTGGCATATGGGGTAACCCACTGATTGCAACTGCTCCATTTGAGTCATCGGGCCCAGTTGGCATCACAGGTCCTGTTGGTTTGTTTGGTCGAGTGTCCGCCACGACTGCGGTCGGTGGATGATGGCTTGCTTTACTGCAGCCTGCGCCAAGATTTGCTGCCAAGTGAGAACCCGCAACGTCGACCGGAGGGCACTCCATGTCTGCAACGGTAATTTCTTCCGCAGAGCCTGACTCCTTGTAGGGTGTTGTCTGGCCCTGGTTCATCGAGACATTTTTTTCAGGCACGCTGTCGCCCACAATAATCTTAACGCTCACACCAGCGCTTCCGCACGCAGTGCAAACGATTGCAGCAAGAATTGCGAACGATCTGAGGCCCATGGTAAAGTTCTCCTGCCAAATACGTCGGTGGTACCTCGACAGAACATAAGTGTGCTCTTGTTGGTCGTTTTTTTTTAGTGCTTTACGGATTTTAGGGCTTCTTGCCGGCGATTAGATTTTACCATTGCTCGTTTCCAGAACGTGTGAGTCATCGCGAAAAATAGGACGAATTAAAATGCTCAAGAGCTCACCATCCATTGGGTATCTACATTGTAAACAGGAGCAGATTTTTCTTGGGCATCTGAACGAGATTTCCCTGAATCAGAGGCGCGTGTTGTCTGTCATCGCACTCACGCTTGTCACAATGTTTGCAGAAATCATCGCTGGCCGTCTGACTGGTTCGATGGCTCTTGAAGCAGATGGCTACCACATGGCATCGCATGCTGGCGCTTTGTTCATTTCTTATCTCGCTTATGTGATGACTCGCTCGGAGCGCATCCGCAATAAGATGAATTTTGGTACCGGCAAGATTCTTTCTTTGGGCGGATACTCGAGCGCTCTGCTGCTTGCAATGGTCGCTTTGTGGATGCTTTACGAGAGTATCGGGCGATTGCTTTCTCCGGTACCGGTTCGGTTTTCAGAGGCTCTCTGGGTTGCCGCAATTGGTCTGGTCGTAAATCTCGTGAGCGCGTGGTTGTTGGGCTGGGGACAGCATTCGCACAGTCACGACCACTCGCACGGTCACGAACATTCGCACGGTCACGAACATTCGCACGGTCACGACCATTCAAACTGTCAGCCCGTGAAATATTCAGAACACCATGCCGACCAAAATCACCAGAGTGCCCTGATGCATGTTTTAGCTGATGCTCTGACTTCGGTGCTTGCCATTGTTGCCTTGTTGATTGGGCAAGTCAGTTCTTCCGCTGCGTGGCTCGATCCGTTGATGGGTATTGTCGGAGCGGTGGTTATCCTCCGTTGGGCATGGAATCTCATCCGCCAGACGGCTTGGGAATTATTGGACGCTCATCCGCAACACATCTCCCTGCCGGAGATTCGACGGCGCATTGAGGGAGATGGACACCTCGTGCGCGATCTGCACATTTGGAGTCAGGGAAGAGGTAATTTCGTCGCCATGCTGACCGTTACGCCTGCAAATTCCTCAAAGCGCGAAGACTTTGCAGCCTATTTCGACCATATCGGACGTGGCCTGCACTTGAGTGTTGAGTTGGTAGAAGCAACCTAATCCGGATGTCAGTCTTGAGGATGGCGCACGAGATTAAGAAGTTTCCTCACTGCTGAGGTCTTTGTGAAGCGTTCACCGCTGCACTCTGCAGTGTCGCAAATGCGCTCACGGTTGCATGAGGACAGCGAATCCCATTGTAAATCGATCTCGCCGCCAGTCAGAACACCCAAAATTTCGCCAGTTGACCGACTCAACACGGGAGAGCCTGATGAGCCTTGCGAAACGTCCGCTCGCGCCCTGAAAAAAACGTCGTCTGTGTCTAGAGCAGCAGACTCAATAGGTGCTGCAGTCAGCGCCGTTCCGAAAGGATGGCCCAGGACAAAAGCATCGGTGAATTTCTGCTGGACATTCAGCGATGGTTCCTCAGAACCAATGACGGGATATTTAAATCCGCTCGACAGCGAGAGGCTTCTGTCCAAACTGACAGTTACAAGATCACCTTGCTCGCGTTCCAATACAGATTCGATTTTTGCGCATCGATAGATGTCTTGGATGGAAAAGTCAGCTGTGGAATTGCTTTGGAGAGAGAAAATGAACAAACGTCCGTCGCATGACTTTTGGTCGGGTATGCAATGGCGTGCTGTCACGAGCTGATTTGCGTTTACGGCGAAACCGCTGCAGTCGCCGGTCATGGTCTTTTCGCGAATTGGTTCATCTGAACAAAACTGAAAAACGTCGCCGAGAATGTGTGTCTTAAAGGAGACCATCTTTTCATCAGCGGATTTGACTTTGAAGGTGTGCGAAAGGAGTGCAATCGCTGGAGCGAAGTCTCTGATTGCAGGGGGAGCAAGGTGAACCGGCAGGCGCGAGTCAGAACCGTAAATGGTTTTGCTCTGCGCAGGCTCTGTTGCCGAACAGGCGCTGAGCAGAACAAAAAACAACCCGATCCTGAAAAGCCCCAGCATGGTTGACCCTCAGGACTCAGTGAGGAAAGTGCGGGTCGGCCAAGATGAAGAAGATTCCAATCCAAAGCGCACTCAAAAGTGCGAACGTCAGAAGGACCATCAGAACTTTGTCATCTTTTTGTGTATTGCGAAGCGATTCCGCCAACTCCGAAATTTTCGAAGGAGAGTGGTTTGCACGCAAATCTTCAACGGTTTGTCGGACATCTTCGTCGCTCATGTTGAGGGCGAGCTTTTTCGAAAGATGAGCAACAAATTGTTCTTCGGTCATACCCGAGGCTCTGGCAGAGCTGACAGCCTGCTTTGCCTTGCTGACGATTTCAGTCGAGGAGAGTTTTCCCTGTGTCACTTCCGAGGCCATCTGCGCGAAAGAAACGTCAAGGCCGGCCGGATTCGCACGTGCGACGTTTTGCGTTTGAAGAAAGAAAAACACGAGCAGGGCGGCAAACAACTTTTTCATGAATATCTCCAAGCAGTATAGGGGACTGTCCCCGGAAGAATAGCGTCGGTATTTCCTTTCCTCTGTGGATTCAACAAGAATTATTGCCAGCATCAGAAAGTCTTGTTGGATAAGGATTTCGCTGCTCTTTGGCTGAATTGTTTCAGGGTTTGTAAGGATTTTCCGAGCTCTCCTTCAAGGGAGCATGCTGTTGTGAGTCACAAAACCGATATTTTGTTTCGCCATTCACAGTTGTTACACTGGGGACATCGGAATTTGCGGCTCGTCTCTGGTGTGGATGAACGCTGTCCGCGGGGGCATCTAAATTGAGGACATTGTTCCTAATTATTCCACTGCTTGTCACATTGGGTTGTCAGTCATCGTTTGACAAGAAAGTTCCGACCGAGCTTTCCGACAGCGAGGCGGATGCAATGGCAAAGCTGGATGCCGAGGCCACCAAGCAGGCCGCTTCGCGGCCTCAGTTGCCTCAAAATTCCACTGAAGAAGTTTTGCTACCCAAGCACCTGATCCGCGCACCAGATGTGCGGCGCAAGGCAGCCGAGGAGTCCTTCGAGGCGAGTACAGCGCAGTGTTACGATTTCAAGTTCTTCGGACAGCGCAGAGATGTGTTGAACAGAGATCCGGCGACGATCTGCAAGGGCGACCCTGACAAACAGGTTTTTTTGCGTTCGCGGCAGGGACGTGTGGCAATTGTCAACATTTCCGCTGATGCGATTGTCGATCCCGTTGCAGGAATTTCTTTTCTCAGCCAGCGGAAACTACTTTGCTTTGATCACAACTTC
>JBEDKY010000015.1:0-6165 GCA_041171905.1 Pseudomonadota bacterium | reverse complement strand
GCTGTGCTGATAGCGGCGGGGAAATACCGGATCCCATTCCGAACTCCGAAGTCAAGCCCGCCTGCGGCAATGGTACTGCAGTTTTAACTGTGGGAGAGTAGCTCGGTGCAGCCTTTTTATTTCGAATCCCCGAGGGAGAAATCCTTCGGGGATTTTTTTTTGCACTCGATGCCCTGGTGGTGACTCTTTGGGATTTCATCCTCGAGTCGAGTCCTAATTTTCGCGGCATCTTGAATGCTCAGCGAGTGAGTTTTAACGGCTATATTTTTCGAATCACTTGCCGAAGTATATTCAGGAAAATTACTGATTAAAGAAATTTTAGATGATCCCCCTTGATCCTGTTGACAGCAGTTCTCCACGATATTAGGTACGGGTTTCTGGTGGGGCTCGTAGCTCAGTTGGTAGAGCAAAAGACTTTTAATCTTTTGGTCCCCGGTTCGAGTCCGGGCGGGCTCACCATCCTTTTCTCTTCTGCATCTCAGATGACAGTGGTGATTTAGGGAACATTAAGAGGCTGATTATCAGCCTCTTTTTTTGTTTTTAAAGTATGCGCTAAAACCCTTGCATGGTGCGTATTGCGTGCTATAAGGGCCGCTCTGTTTAACCGTGTAATGTTGAGTAAAGGGCAACCATATGGCAAAGCCAAAAAAACGGACAATCAAGATCCGTGCTGCCGGTGGAAAAAAAGCACCGTCCAGCAAGAAAATTAAGACAAAGCGCGCTGCTGCCAAGCGCTACAAGGTCACAGGAACTGGCAAAGTTAAAGTTCCTCACCAAGGTAAGCAGCACTTGACGGGGCAAAAGTCTCGTTCGCGCAAAAACCGTCTCAAGAAGGCGAAGATCATGCGCGCTGAAAATATGTTGTTGGTCAAGCGCTGCTTGCCAAACAGCGGTCTCTAATTCGTCTCAACCGGTATCCCGGACTGCTAAGCCCCTCATGTGAGGGCTCCGGTTATCGAGGAAAGGAAGGTTCAAATGGCTCGCGCCAAACGTGGTTTTAAACTCCGTCGTCGTCATAAAAAGATCTTGAAGCTCGCTAAGGGCTACCGCGGTTCCCGCTCCAAGACCTATCGCGTTGCGGTCAAAATCGTACGCAAAGGTCTCGAGTATGCATACCGTGACCGTAAGGTTAAGAAACGCGAATTCCGCTCGCTGTGGATTGCTCGTTTGAACGCGGCATCACGCGCTCACGGCTTGCCCTACAGCAAGTTTATGAATGGCATTAAGAAGGCACAGGTTGGACTCAACCGTAAGCAGCTTTCTGAGCTTGCAATTCATGACGCGGCTGCGTTCACCGCAGTTGTTGAAAAAGTGAAGACGGTTCTCGCGAAGTAAGTTGTGTTGATTGTTTTGTGTTTGGTCTGTCGGGGCGTAGCGCAGCTTGGCTAGCGCACTTGCTTGGGGTGCAAGAGGTCGCAGGTTCAAATCCTGTCGCCCCGACCATTTTCTCTCACTGAGATACCGTGAAATCCCTTTAGGTTCCTCTCTCGTGGGTTAGGTGTTGATATGAAGCATCCAGATTTGGCTCTTTTTGAATCGAAGTTTCTCCGCAAGACCTCTCTGCCGGATTTTCGCGCCGGTGACACGGTTTCCGTGTGGGTGAAGATTGCGGAAGGCACAAACAAAGACGGCTCAGCGAAGTTCCGTTTGCAGGCATTCGAAGGCACTGTGATTCGTTACCGCAAGGGAACGACGAACAGCACTTTCATGGTCCGCAAGATTTCCGCTGGCGGTATTGGCGTTGACAGAACGTTCTTTGCTCATTCGCCACTTATCGACCGTGTTGACGTCAAGGCACGCGGTAAAGTTCGCAAGTCACGCATTTACTACATCAAGAAGCTCAAGGGTAAAGCTGCTCGCATCACGAGCCGTTTCCTTGGTGCGCCTGAGAGCAGCGTATAAATTCGGCTGTTTGATTGATGGTAAGAGAGCCCGGCGTTTGCCGGGCTTTTTTTTTCGGATCAGCGGGGATTGTGCTCATTTGAGGGGTGTTTTTGTCCATTCTGCATAACTTTTCTTCGTTGTAACTGTATCAGTCAAAATTTGCTGCGCTGAATTGCTTCAAAGCGGTGTGTTTGATTCCGGCGGATTATGAAAATGAATTGAGTTTTTGATGTCTCCGAGAAAGAAGTCCGCACCTTTTGCCAGATCCTGAAAAGCTTTGATGGCGTCGTCTTTTTTGTCGAAGTCAATGTGGGCTTCGCGGTATTCACCGAGTTCGACGTGTGTGTATCTAATTATTACGCGATACTTTCTTCCGAAGGTTTTCACAATGTCTACGTGGTTGGCATTGAAGCCATGCGCTTGTGCAAGGTTGATGGCCGAGAGGTTTGAGGCCAGCGCAATTCCCAGTGCGAGTCTCGCTATCATGCTGCTTTGCCGCGAACCTGGTTTGGGTTCGCGCTTCGGGGTGCGTCGAGCGGCTTTTTCATTACATTCTTTTGTGTGTTTCATTGCATTTTTTCCGCTCGCATTGGATTAGCGTATGTGGGGAATATCGGCAGTCGTTGCTGCGCGTGTGAGCCTGAGTTCTCAGTTCCGTCGGTTCATTGACTCGGCGGACGGGCGGCGGCCGTGCGGGTGGACTAAAGTGTTGTCATTCGGCAGCTCGCAGGCGGCCAAACGAAGGTGATGTATGCAGAATTTTCAGAGTTTTGTGTTCAGCTTGATTGACTACTGGGGCAAGTTTGGTTGCCTTTGGTCCCAGCCCTACGACGCGGCGATGGGGGCAGGCACATTTCATCCGCATACTTTCCTCAAGGGGCTCGGGCCTGAACCGTGGCGAAGCGTTTACGTGCAGCCTTGCCGCCGGCCCGTCGACGGTCGCTACGGCGAGAGTCCTTATCGCTTTCAGCACTACTATCAGCTTCAGGTTTTTCTTAAGCCGGCTCCTGCGGACATTGTCGACGTCTTTCTCCGTTCACTGGAGCATATCGGCATCCGATTGCAGGAGAATGACATTTCGCTATTGGAAGACGACTGGAAAGGGCCGACACTCGGCGCCTGGGGTCTTGGCTGGGAAGTACGCGCAAATGGTCAGGAAGTGACGCAGTTCACGTACTTCCAGCAGCTCGGCGGCCTCGATTTGGACGTCGTTTCGGGTGAGATCACCTATGGCCTTGAGCGGCTCTACATGTACGCATCTGGCCTTAAGAGCGCGCTCGATATTCCCTACAACGATCATTTTTCCTACGGCGACATCTTCCGACAAAACGAATTTGAGTTTTCACACTTCAATTTCAAAAATGCCGACGTCGCCCAGTTGTTTTCGCTTTTTGCTCTCTGTGAGGAGAAAGTGAAGGAATTGTGCGCTGTGAATCTGGTTCTTCCAGCATACGATTACGTCCTGCAGGCATCGCACGCGTTCAATCTTCTTGATGCACGCGGTGCCATCTCTGTGAGCGAGCGTCAGAGGTACATTGGTCGTGTGCGCGAGTGCGCGCGATTGTGTGCTGCAGCATATTGCGCAGAACGCGAGAAGCTCGGCTATCCAATGATGAAGCGTCTGCCCGCTGATCCCCGCCTGCCTTTTTCTGCTGTTCAGAATCCCGCACAGCCTGCGAAGACTGTGACTGATTCCGGTCACGGTGTGAACACAACAGAGGGCAGTCATACTGGCGTTGCCTTGTGCGTCGAACTGGGTGTTGAGGAGATGCCACCCTCATTCCAGACCGCGGCGTTTGAGCAGCTTTCGACAGCATTTTCTGATTGGAAGAAGTCTTGTCTTCAGCGCTTTGCAAGCGTGCCAGAGTTCGTTCAAAAAATGACAGCAATCGAACCAAATCTGCTTGTGTCTGCGCGCAGACTCACACTTCTGTGCGACGGCCTGCCCGCGCAAGAGCCTTCGGTAGTGCGTGAATTTTGGGGACCCGCGCAAAAGATCGCACGTGCCGCGGACGGTAGCCTGACACCTGCAGCTCTCGGATTTGCCAAAAAACAGGGGATTGAGGTTTCGGCGCTAGAGTGGAAGGAGCGCCCTGACGGTATCTTTTTGTATGCACAAAAGAACGAGACGGGTGGTGATTTGCCCGCGATTTTGGGCAAAGAATTTATCGGCTGGTGTCAGAACATTGAAGCCGGACTCAAGATGAAATGGATTGTCGAGGAAAATGCCACACCTTTTGTGCGTCCTGTGCGTTGGCTTTGTGCACTGGCAGATGACAAGGTCATTGACCTGTCGGCATTTGGAATTAAAGCCGCAACCCACACCTATGGCCAGCGTATTCTTCATCCCCATCCGGTGAATCTGACTCATGCGCGGGAATATCTGAACGTGCTCGCCAACCTCGATGTTGAGCCATCGCGGCAGCAGCGTATCAACATTATTCTCGGACAGGCGCAGAAACTTGCAGATTCCGTTGGTGGAACTCTGCCCTCCGGAATGGAGGGTCTCATAGAAAAGGTTGCCGGACTGAGCGAGTCTCCGCAGGTTTTTCTTGGCAAGATCCCTGAGCGTTTTATGCGACTTCCCGAGCGTCTCATTACAAGCGTATTGCGCGAGCACATGAATTACCTGTCGGTGGTCGACGCGCGCAGTGGCGTGGCAATGCCTTATTACATTGGCGTGGCCGGTTATCCGTGTTCACGCATGGAAAGCATGATCGACGCAACGGCGACCGTGGTATCTGGTCGACTTGATGACGGTGCATTTT
This sequence comes from Pseudomonadota bacterium, assembly GCA_041171905.1. Lineage (GTDB taxonomy): Bacteria > Bdellovibrionota_B > Oligoflexia > Silvanigrellales > Silvanigrellaceae > RFOM01. Next base: position 1,513 of record JBEDKY010000015.1, on the reverse strand, counting down.
ATTTCGATGGCGACCTCAGCACGCCACTTCATCAATTCTACGAGAAGCTCGAATCGCAGTTGTTTCAGGCGGGCATGGGAACTTTGAAAGATAAGTCCATGCGTGTCAGTAAGCTCGCCCGCATGTTCGCCGAGACGCGTGCCGATACATCTGCAGACTTTGTTGCTGCCGCCGAGATGGCCGGCCTTTATTGTAAAGCCGATTTGAAGTCAGGCTGTGTTCAGGAATTTCCTGATGAAATGCAGGGGCTGATGGGTGGCATTCTTGTCCGTGAGCAAAAACTCTTTGCCGACAATTCGGCAGTCGTGGCGAACGCCATTGCTGAACATTATTCACCATCCGGAGCGACAGCGGAATTGCCACGCAGCGAGCTTGGCATGATTGTCAGTCTTGCAGACAAGCTCGATTCTCTCGTAGTTCTTGTCGGGCACGGCACTGATGTGAAGGGCAATAAGGATCCGTTTGCCCTGCGCCGCACAGCGCTTGCGATTTTGCGTTTGCTCGGTGCAGAGGGTGCAAAACCGGCGGTTTCCCTGAGCCTTTCGGAATGTCTTCGTATGGTTGTTCAGGTGGCGCAAGCGTCTGGAATGACACTGTCGGCCGACACCGAAGACAAAGTCTTTCAATTCACTTTGGCGCGATTGAAGGCTCTCTGGCGGACGCAATATGATGCAGGTGCTGTAGAGGCCGTGTGTGCCCGTCTGGCGAGCCAAAGTGTGTCTTTGTCATTGGATTGGGTCAAAGCCACAAGTTTGGCTCTTGTGCGCGATGAGCGTGGTGGGGGAGCACCATTGGCGTTGGCCATGGTTCCTTACAAGCGCTGTCGAACCCTGACTGAAGAAATGTTGCGCAACGGCGATAATCCCGCGATTGAAATGAGCCATTTTGTTGAAGACGAGGAAAAGACGCTCTTTGAAGCTTTGGAAAGAGCCGAGGCCGATGGTCATGATCTTTTGCAGAGCAATGCCTGCGACCGCTATTTGGGAATTTTGGCCGAATTGCGCCATCCGATGGCCAATTTTTTTGATAAGGTCCTGGTCAACGCCGCGGATCACAAGATCCGCCAGAACCGTTTGGCATTGCTGTTGAGAGTGCGTCGCCTCTATGACAACGTTGCCGATTTTTCACTCGTTCAGGTTGCAGGGCATGTCTGACTGGGATTTTTCAGTACATGGAAGACAAGATTTGGTCGGATCGCGTTTGCCCGTAGCGCTGACTGTTGGCAATTTTGATGGCGTCCACCTCGGACACCGCCGGGTGATTCAGACCCTGAAGGAATTTTCGGATGGTTTGCCGTTGCTGGCACTGACCTTCGATCCGCACCCTTCTCATGTGCTCTTCCCGTCCAATGGTAAGCCCTCTGTTATACCTCTGAGCGAGAGGATTCATCTGCTTCTTGAGCTTGGTGTCGACGCTGTCGTCGTTCAGAGGTTTGACGATACCTTTGCGCAGTTGTCGGCGGATGATTTTATCTCGAAATATTTGCTGCAAGAGTTTTCTTTAAAGAAGGCCG
>JBEDKY010000014.1:0-5539 GCA_041171905.1 Pseudomonadota bacterium | reverse complement strand
GTCGAAACGAGCCGCTGGCTCTTGATTTTATCAAATTTATTTACGACAAACGCGAAGAACTCGCCCAGAAACGCGGTTTTCTGCCGCTCAGTGTTCAGCAGGTGCAGTCGGTTCCGGTCGCTGGATGGCGAATTTTCGCCGACGATCTTCCGCGCCTCCGAGAGCTGTCAACGGCACTGGTCAAACTGCGCAAGGAAAAGGACGGTAGATCCAAGGGCAGGTGACTGCAAAAAATAAGTCGTCATCGAAGGCTCATGGCGTTGGGAGAGGTGCCAGTATCGGCAGCGGTGCGGGCATGTTACGCGCAATCCGCAGAATATTTTCACCCTTTGACGCCTCCGCGCTTTCCCATTTCACACGACCGCTTAATCCGGCGCGTTCTGCCATTTCTAGAACTTCTTCGCCGCGCAACTGGGAAATATGCTTTTGCATTGCGTTCAGTTGAGCCAAAATGAATGAGCACATCTTTTTTCCATTTTCGTCCTGAGCTTTTTCAAAGCAAACTTCGGGACGCACCTCTCCCAGCTCTATTTGCACCTCGCTTACCAGACTTGCAAATATGATTTTATCGCGTGGAATCTGATCAATCATCAGCTTTTGGTTCTCTGTAAACTGATCAAAATCTGACTTCAACACACCGTAAGAAAGATCGAATGTGTCGATGAGTGAAAATCTGCCGCTGCCAAAGAAATCCTGCATCGATAGCTGCAGCCAGCGTGCGAGCTCCTGACTGGCCGCATTTTCCAATTTGCGGCGTGAAGTATCAAAGGTGGCCCCAAGAACTGCGCTTTTTCTTGAAAACTCCTGAATCAGCTCGCGTTTCCTTTTGAAAAAACTGTGCCCGACATAAGGAGAAGTCGTGGTGACGAAGTGGATATTCGCACTCATTTCCTGTGCGAGCTTCTGAACATCAAAACCGGCCGTGCTGCCGGGGAATTCAACTTCGGCTGCAGGCAAAGCTTCTGCCAAAAGAGATGCAGTGTCCGTAATTTTTCCCGCAAGTTTATTGAGTTCATCTTTTATCGGATTGTCCGCCGCAATACTTGCATTTACGGCATTGAGAATTTCAGTCAATTTCCCTTCCAGCCCGACGTCGCTGCGGACGTTCCTTGCATCGAAGTGGATTCGCGCGCGCTTGCTGAAGATGACGGCCTGTGGATTCAGCAGGAGAACGTTTTTCATTCCATCGAGGTCTGGCAACAATTTTCTCTTGAGCAACTCTGTGTAGATAATCCTGAACTCTGCAAGTGGCTCCTTTTTAGCTAATTCGAGATCTCCAGAATGACGCGCAATATTTGTGCCGGACTGAACCGATAAATGTAAATTGTTTCTAAATGTCTCCGATGTATTTGCACCGTCATATCGGACGTCTGATTTGCGAGCCTTTTTGAGGCCGTTGCTGTCAATTCCTTCGCTTATTTTGGTTTGAATCAGGGCACGTCGAGATTGTCCGGGTTGATCCTGCCGCAATCTCCATCGCGCAATCATCCCATTGTTAAGCAACAGAAAGTCTGGCGTGTCGTAATACATGTCGACGTTGAAATCTGTCCCTGCAGAGATATCTATCTCGCGCCGTTCTTCGTTGAAAGAGATTCGGCCGGATTCGACAGAGAGCAAAAAATAGGGCGTCCCTTCTCTGATTGCGTGTGATCTTCGATTCCAAGGAACTTTGTCTTCATCGACAACTCCGATTGAGAATGCTCTTGCATATGAGGGAGTCGCCAGCCGTTGAAATGCCGTTCGTGAATTTCCTCCTTTGAAGTCCGCAAAGTCCAACACCTGTTCAAAAGACAGCCCGCTGAGTCCGGATACACTCTCCATTTCAGTGTTGCTGCGACTATAAGTCGACGCAAAATTTGATTTGAACGTGTCCTCGGTGATGACCGGGCGACCATTGGTTTCTCCGGCCATAGGCGGTCTGCTCTCGAGTGTGCGCGACAATGAACCTGTGCCAGTCATCGTCTTTCCACAGGAAATAAATAGCAAACCAAAAATAGAAAAAGCGCTGGCATGGAGCACGGGAGATCTGAGGTTTCTGAAATTCATTGCATTGGTCCTCTCAAGGCGTTTTACTCTGTGTGAGACGTCAGTTGTTGTGCTGTACTAGAATGCTCTGATTTTGTTTCCAGAGCGGGAGCCGGTTGACCCCATGCTTTGAGCAAAGTCTGCATCCGCACTGACTCTGCGCCTCGTCATATTCGGCAACAATATTGCCCCGCTCTCCAAGACACCGAACCTGCCGATAGGTGATCACTGAATTTGTTTCGCCGTTCTTGACATCTTCCATCCGTGTCGAACTCATGTCTTCGGCAAGCGCGCGCGGTGTAATTTCGGTGAATGAGAAAACCATATCGTTGAATATTGGACGTTCCTGAGGATACGGTGACCAAAATCCGTCGTCGGGGTCGTCCGGATCCACTTCCGTAACATCAAATGCGACCGCACCAGCCAGTCGTGCATCTGTGAGTACTTTAACGACGGAATTCAGGAGAGGCGTTCCGGCAAAGGCTTTTCTTGCGGCAAGAATATCACGCGCGTTGCCGCTCAAGTCGCGGTTCAACGGGTGATTCTCGACCCATTGCAGAGCATCGGGGGCAACCGAATAGCCTTGTGGGCGTCTCAAAAATGCGAAAATCACCAGGCCTTCGGGAGCTTTCAGGCGTTCGCCTACCGTTGAAACAATCGGCTGAACGTCAGCTATGTCGACGTGACCGTCTTTAGCCAGATGCTTGACCAAGTCCTGAAGGTCGGTTGCACTGGCAACGTTCGAATCGAGCGGATGATCCGGAACTTTCGAATGACACTCAATAAATGCGGGGAGTGAGCCGAACCTCAGCCCATTAAAAGCCGCAAATGACACGATTATTTCTCCCACGAAGATATCGAGCCACACTAGCTGCAGCCTGACCCCGCGAAGCACTTATTAGGCCAAATTTTATCTCAGAGATAACGTCACATTGGGTTTATGATGGCGACCAAAAATGTCACAGACCCTCGGCACTGTTCAATGATTATTCACGTTCTCTCTCGTTAAATTTCTGTTCGATCCGGTAGGTCGGGGAAGTTAGGGGATGAGAGCAGAGGTATCGCCAAGCTCACCGTTTTGCATGTCTGAATGGCCGATCTTAAATTTTTGAGGAAGCCAGAGAAACAGATCACTCTGCAAAACTTTGAATCAGCCCGAGCAACGTGAAGGTTAAAAACATAAAAACGAGAAAAGCCGCCAGCAACACGCGCTCGGTTGTCCACGAAGGCTCGGTGCTCCTGACGGAAGGCGGAATGAACTGGCCAAATGTCCTTGAATTGTTGCGGGCTGATGGATCAAAGTAACCCTGACTTTGAATGTCGTCGATCTTCTCCTGCAGATTGCTGAGACTCACCTCGTCTTTTTGATAGACGTAAACGGGTGAGTCAGGCTTCGCACCTGGCTTCTTTGTCATTTCATCAGCCCTTCATCAAGGTTCCAGTCAGTTCCCCGATGATATTTTACAGTCCTTCTCTGCGAAAAACCAGTTGGCATACTCGTAGGTCACCGTGGTGTGCGAGCCTGTCAGCTCGAAAAAGGTGACAATGAGTTTGTATCCGTTTTCTTCCTTTTTGATCACAGGACTGTATTGATCCGCGGAGTATCCAAAAGCATTCTTGGAAAGATCTTTGACTGTCACTTTGGGAGCTTCAGAGGTCTTGTCGAAATTGTTTGCCAAGGTCCAGTGCTTCGGGAATTGTTTTTTGGTGTCGAAAGTTTTTCCGGCATCATACCCGCCGCCGACCGCTTTCACTGGCTTACCCTGTTCGTCTCGCAATAACTCAGCTGCCTTGCCCGAGACGGTTGCGAGATACTTGCCACCGGTCTTTTCGACAATCAGCTGCGCTCCGAAGGAATCACAAGCCAGTTCAGCATTGTCGAGTTCGCTGATCTCGTCAGCCAGCGAGATCTGGTCGCCGTTGATAATCAGCGTGCTGCCGCCTTTCAAATTTGCAGGAAGGTCCCAGTATTTAATATCCTGTCCGCCGCCGATTGCCGCTCCGGCCTGACCAGCGATGCAGACACGTTTGACAGAGAGATCGACTTTGAGGTCGGGAAGCGGATTTCCCTGCTTCCAGTCACTGTCTGATTTTGGCACTTGATACTTTGGAACTCCGCCGCGACATTCTCCACCTTGAGTTACGGAAGCAAACATAACAGCTTGCCTCACGCCTGAATTTTTAACGCGGATTGTAACTTGATCGAGGCTTGAAGTTTCGGAGGTTGAGCTGCGCTGTTCGCAGGCAAAGAGTGCAACACTGGAGGCAAGGCCAATAAAAAAATGCTTCATTACTATATACTCCATCGAGGTCTCTGCGGTGCAAACGTAAAACACGCATGCAACGAGCCGGACTCAGGAGCTGCCGAGCAATAGCTGTGCCACGCGGGTGCAGAGGGGATTTACCCACGGTATACGCGAATTTCCGCGATATAGAGAGCAATGCGGTCAGTCATTCAGCGACAGGAAAGCATGCGACGCGGAAAATTAATTTTACGTTGATAGATTTTAAACACTGTCAAATTCATTGGCAGGAAATTCAGGAAGCAATCGAGAACGGACTGAGCTCGCGATTTTTCTCGGTGTCAGGGTCGATATTGAAGAACAACCTGACCAGCGCCTCACGCTCGTGTTCCGCAAGCGGCTTTTGGTCGGTTGCGAATCTTCCCATTTTGTTGAGTTCACGCTGATAAATTCCTGCCAGCGAAAGATCTCCCTCGGGGCTCGACAGATGATTCAGCGCGTTTTGAGAGTGTCCGGCAATCGCCCAGCATTTTCCGGCGAGTGTTGTCTTTTTGAGCCGCTCATAGATTTTCGCCGCAGGCAGCATGCGCATCGCATCATGAAACGATCTTGCCGCCCACTCGATTGAGGTTTTGTTGTGTTCAAAATATCTTCCGTCCGCTGACACGATGTAGTCGCTGTATGCGCCACATAGCTCTGAAGTGAGTTTGTCGGCAAAGCCCGATGCGACACCGCGCTTGTCGCCAATGTAGGCGAAAATTGGAGTCAGCCACTCACACTTCTTGCTTTCCGTGACCCACAGTGTTGCACGCGCGAGCGGTGATTGAGAGTCCTGCGGCATGTTCTGCAACATGTGCTCGATGTCGGTCAGTACCAGACTTTGCAGGAGCAGCTGACGGGCAGCCGGAAAATCGAGGAATTGTGCAAGGTCTGCGTATGCGAATTTTTCGCGGACGATTTTCATAATGCGGGTTTTGTCATTGATACCGGCCAAAAGCCTGAGCGCAGACTGGTTGTCGCCGGCCTCCGCAAAAAGCACAGCCAGTTCAGTGGACAAGGCGATGCTGAATTCCTTGATTTGTTTGCAGCAGCGCTTTGCGTCGTCGACCAATTTTGCTTTGAGGAAATAAATTGCTGCGTGCTCAAAACGTTTGTTTCGTTCGTAGACGACGCCCGCACGGTTTGGTCTGTTCATACGCATGAGCATAGCTGCTGCGTCATCCAGTAGTCCGTTGGCCTCGAGAATGTCGATGGCCTCACGCTGCAGGTTA
>JBEDKY010000013.1:0-8256 GCA_041171905.1 Pseudomonadota bacterium | reverse complement strand
CAGCTGGAGTAACGCAGCGGACTGGCATGCATGTATTTGCGGACAATCGCGGTGGCCTCGGAAATGCGAGCACGTAATGCCTGCTCATCGTTCAAATCCGGCAGCTCAGCTTCACCTAAGACTCGGGCGAGCTCTGGCGTCATGGTTGACGTTCCCTTCGACTTGCATTTCAATTTTCGCAAACCCTTACCGTGGCGAGAATATGAAATTAGCCGAGCTCTGTACAGCCTTCCCCGAAACTGCGGGCAGCGCCGGCATCCGGCATCCCGGCTCTGCGCTTCCGCACGCGTTGCGGCTGAAATTGCGCGCACAGCGCGGACATCTGCAAGCATCGTTGGACACGCATCCGCAGCGCAGTGCAAACCGACTCGGACTTGGCCTTCGCCCGTACGAATCGGGCGACTCCCTGCGGGCGGTCGCATTGCGTCCGTTGCTTTTGCAGGAACAGCTCCTCACGCGCACCGATGTCTCCGCAGGCCGGTTCCATGTGAGCATCATCGTGCACAGTTATGCAAACATGAATTTCAAATCCGATCCGCAGGGCCCCAGCAAAAATCAATTGGCTTGGGCGACAGCCGGAATTCTGCAAAATCTTCATGATCAGCAGGCTCAAAAAGTCGATCTTCTCACACTCGGCGGGGCCGACCTGCCGGCGCAGATGATCCAGCACGCAGCGCGCATCAGACGCTCGCATTTTTGTTACGTTGTCACCGACCTCCTTTTCAATTCCAACGATCAGAACGCTGCTGCACGCGAAATTTCAGCCGCTCTTTCCGTCTTGCACCTCCGCCGCGGGATGGTGATTGTCATTCGCGACCCACTCGAGTCACCTGAGCAACCTGTCTCGGATTCAGGCCGGGTTCTTACATTTGAACCGCCGCAAGGTGTGAACGTGCAAGTCGCTGCCGACTCCACGAACGAAAAACATTCCGGCGAAGGCTACGTCGCAAATCTGCGCGCACAGGTTGAGAATCTGCAACAACAGCTCAACAGCTTTGGCTGGAATTCATTCGTCGTTACAGCGACCGATGATACCGATCACTTTGCAAGACAATTGTCATTGCGGTTGGCCGGTCAGAGGATTTGCCAATGATTAGCATCATTCTATTTTCCAGTTTGGTGTCGCTCGTCACGCTTGGGATCATGTTCATCCAACGCATCAGTCCCGAAAAAATTCGCATTCCGAGTTATTTTCTCGGCGTCGCAGGCCAACGCAGACTCAGTCAAGTTCGGACCAAGCCACCCTTCTGGTGGGAAGTTCTCGCGTTGCTGCTCTTCACAGCAGGCGCCGGTCTTGCCTATTTTTCAAAGACGCACAACAAGCCCGACGGCACCGCACAGGGAACTGGCCTGGTGTGGTTCGACCCGACGATTTCGCACATCAAAACACTGCGCACATCGGCCTCCGCGCGTGAGTTTGTCAGCGACTCTCTGCGTGATTTGCGGCTTTCCGAATACGTATTCATAGAACTCGGTTTTTTACAGGGCTCGGGAACAGAATCCAAGTACACATACGAACTCAAACGTGTGCCTGCGGCTGGTGTCGAAAACTACATCCGCACGGCACTCTCGAACCCGAGCGTTCTTTCGCAGCCGCTCGACAGCCGCGCACTGCTGCAGGCTCTGGAAAAGGAGCTTGCCGGCAATCTCGCTCAGACGACACTCACCCTCGTGACAGACGCTCAGGCAGAAACAGTCAGGCCACTGTCACTACTGAACAGTGCGTTCCGTTCAGTAACGCTCATCAAAACTCCTTCACCGGAAACCAAGAGTTCCACCTCCCGCAAAACACCTCTTGTTCCGCTTGAACTTGCAGCCGCCTGGAGCTCTTCAAGTGAGTCTGGTCAGGATTCCGTTTTGGGCAATCCGCAACTCATCAAACTCGACGACGCGCTCGCAGCGAAAATTCCACGCCAGGCAAGACCCTCGCTTTACCTTGAGGAAATTGATTATCAAGACGATCAAGAAAGCGCACAACCTCAGCCTTTTGCGATGATTTCTGGGGAAGACACACAGAACGGCGAAGCGCAGAGTTCAGCGCGTGCAAACCAGCCCCTGCTGACAACCTGTACGCTCTCGGTTGCTGGCCCCAGTGAACTGGACGGTCTCTCGGATCTGCGCGCCTATGCGCAATTCTTTTCGGTTCCGATGCGTCCGATGGCCTGCCGCTCGACCGAAAGCTCACAAAGCTCCAAGGCGGCAGACCAGGGCGACCCATGGAAATATCGGCGTGCCTCTGTTTGGGTTGTTCCCGTCAGCGAAGCAGTCGCAGGCGATCTTTTTCAGCAGGGAATTTTTTGGACGCCCGAGGGCTTCTCGCCGGAGCATGATGCGCTTGTATATATTGCCGACACTCGGCTTGCAGGAGTTGAGGAACTCATGGAGTCAGTGTCGGTGCAGCTCGAGATCAACCAACCCTCAGTGCGGATTCCACTGCTCCCACAGCCTCCCTCGAATCTGACTTTCCCCTGGGAATTGCAGGCAGGTCAAAAACCAATTCAAACCAAACCTATCGCCCTGACAGAAGCTGCAGATGCGAAGATAATTTTGAAGGCAGCCGACGGAACTCCATTGGCATTTTCACTATCGCAAAAGCCTGCGGTTGTTTACTTACGCACCGGCGGCGCGGCACCCAACGGTGAATTCGGGCGCTGGGGAAAGTGGGCAGGCCTTTGGGCGCTTCTCTCAGCACAACTGCAAAACGTTTCACCCACTTTGACAAAAGTTCATCTTACCAGCCCGCAGGATTGGGGACGTTGGTTCGAAGAACAAAAAGTGCTGCGCAATCCTCAGCTGCGCTATTTCATCGACGGGCAGAATTTGACAGCGCAAATCATCAGCAATCAATCGGCGCTCAAACCCGTTCCCGCCCTCTACATTCGTGAGCGGGATGACCAAATGCTGCTTTTTGAACCTCCGCCGTCCGAGACGAACTCAGCCATCCTGACAGCATCCGAGATTGAGCAGTTGTTTCCCAACCGTCGCGAGGTTGTAAAACAATCCGACCGCGAACTCGCAACTGCGAGTCAGATTCAATGGCTGGGCGCGCTCTTGGCACTGCTGTCGCTGATCATTCTGTGGTTTTTGCAGCTCCGCCGGATGCAGTCGTCGCGTGCTTCAGCTTCACTTCAGCTGATGATGTTTGTGGCGGCGGCATCACTTCTCTGCGGGCGGGAAGCTCATGCACAGGGTGTCAACCGACGGCCTCCATTTGATTCACGCACTCTTCGTGCAACCGAAAACAGACCCGACGTCGGAACATTTCCGTTCCGCATCGGCTGGTGCGATGCAAGCATTCCCGAGCCGGTCAAACAGCGCTATCGCTATCTGCAAAATCTGCTTGCAAGCCGTGGAACAATTGATCTTCCGAAAGAACTCACCGCAGGCGCGTGCAGGCTTGGAGCCTCAGAAATTTGGTGGACGTCGTCACTCGAGGCTCTTCAGGCCGCGGCTGTCACACAGCACATCCGTTCAGGTGGTCTGGTCATTGCCGAGGGAATCTCATTGCGCCAGCCACCAGAATGGATGCTCGCCAGCGCTGACTCCAGCATTGGTCTTGTGTGGGAATCGCCAAAGCGCCGGGGATTGCTCTATCGCAGCTTTTATCTGCTCTCGTCGTTTGACGGCTGTACACCGGAGCGGACTCTCATTCTCACTTTGCGGAAAAAAGTGAATGCCCAAGCTCCCATGGGAATCATCACACCTGTGCGTTTTCTCACAAACACAAGCGAGGGAGAGGATTGTTTTGTCGGCGACGACGACTATCGCGGCCGCTCTTTTGTAAATCTCATGTATGGGCTGCTGACGACAGACTACAAGGAAGACCAAATGCAACTTCCCGAAATTCTCAACCGCGTTCGCAATCTCGGGCTTGAGCCATGACAACAACCTTCGTTCAATATCTGTTGAGAATTTCGCTGGTGGGTCTTGTCGCCCTGCCGCTCATTATTCCCTTCATCGAGAATTCCGTTGAGCGTCAGCCGCCCAAAACTCTGATGGTCTGGGTCGACAGCTCATTGCCGTGGAATGATGCCGCACAATCGCAGGCCGAGCGTAAACTGCGCGACAAACTCTCGCTCGACAATTCCATCCGCATCAATTTTCGCAAATTTGGCGCACGCAACCAGACACCCACGCAAGACTTTGAAGAACTGACGGGGCAGCTGACGGCCAGCACAGGCGAACAGGTGATTCTCAGCAATGGTTCCCTGTGGGGTCCTGCTGCGCGCAATTTTCAGCGCAGAATGCTCGAACTGGCAAAGAGTCCTTCACGCAAGATTCAAGTTGTTTCTCCGCAGGATCTGCAACTGCGCACGGGCCAGCCGGCGCTCGAAAAATTTCTTGCCCTCTCCGAGCTGAGTGCTCCGCAGCTGAATTTCCTCGGTGAGCCGTCACAACTCTCACTCGATATCATCGGCAAGCTGAATCCGCAGGAAAGCCAGACGGTTGAAGTCGTCATCCGCAGCGGCGAGTCGTTGCTCACCAGCAAAACCGTCACGGTGACGGCCGACGCGTCGGGGATTGTAAACTCGATCGAAAATATTCCAGTACATTTTACCCGCGCGCAGCAACAACTTCTCACAGCCCAACTGTCAACCGAGTTGAGCCCTGTTCCGCTCAACATGGCCAGCACTCCTGTGAGCGTCGTCCATTCGAAATCAACGGTCCTGCACGTTGGAGTCGGACCCGACTGGAGTCTGCGCAACATACGCACCAAACTCAAATTCTGGCCCAATCTTGACCTGCTCAGCTATTATATCTTGCGCGAAATATCCGACGACTTGTCGATACCCAGCAATCAGCTTTCGCTGATTGAATTCCCTGCTGAAAAACTATTCGGCGAACAGCTGCCGAACTTTCACGGCGTGCTGGCGCAAAATTTTGTTTTCGATTCCTACCTCAATCCACAGGACACCCAAAACCTGTTCGATTACGTCAACCTCAACGGCGGGCGGCTGGTCATTCAGGCGGGTCCGCTGAGTTTTTTGGGCCGAGATTCCAAAATCAAGGAACTACTTCCCTGCGAGAATATTCCGGAGTTTGATTTCGAGAAGCCGCATGCATGGCGCGTGGGCAAAAATCGCTTTCTTTCAGAGGCGCAGTTTGAATCTGCCGTCGGGCAGATCGTGACGCGACAAACCGCAATCGGTTGCAAGCCCAAAGACGGCGCACTTGTTCTCGCGGAAACCAACGACAACCCGCCTTCGCCGATGATCCTTGCTTACCCGGTCGGCAAGGGATTGGTGGTCGCATTTCTTGCCGGCGACTGGCACACGTTCGCTGGGCAGTCCGAGGCCGCCACTCCGACTCAGCGTGCTCAACGGGTTTACGCAGTGGATGCCAGCGAAAGACTGTTTCAGTGGATGGTCGAATTCCTGCAAAGACGGCAAGACAGCGGCCTGCGCCCGCCACAATTCGCAGGACCCAGAGTCTACCGCAACGACCCTCTGCACCTTGTTCGCTCGCGCGGCGGGATGCCCGAAGACGGGTTGTTGCGGGGAGCAGGTATCGGCTTCAACGGCCTTCTCGGCCGTCCTCGTTGGATGAGTCAATTGTCGCTCGAATCGGTGGTATGGGACCGCTGGGCATCTGAACAGGTCACCCCGACCGCGGTGTCCGAGGACGTTCAGTCCAATCTGCGCGAGCTGACCCGTGCCCCCAACTTTGAGACCGTCGGTTTGCAATGGCAGCCACCCGCAGGCGAATCGGTCAAGTCGGCTCAGGCAGACGGCCAGCGGCTCCTTGTGTGGCCGGTCTTCGACGGCACCATGAGGCAGCGAGAGAACCTGCGAAACCCCGTGCTTTTTCCAGAGGAACTCACCAAAATCTCAGCTGATTTCAGCAAATCATTGGCTCGAACAGAAGAAATCCGCGAGCAGCGTGTCGTACCGCTGCTGAGCGCGTATCCGTGGCTCCTTGCACTCGCTCTTGCCCTACTGGCAGCAGAGCAACTCATCAGCCGACTGTTCTCTGCTAAGCCCGCCAGCCGAGCGTCCGGCCGGCAATAATATCCGACCAAAAAGATAACGCCGGATACTTCAGTTCCTCGCAACTTCAGCCGAATCTCCCGATGATTCATTAGCAACAGGGAGTCTGGCTATGACACTTTTTCCCAAAATCCTCGGCAGAGCCAGCGGGAATGACCAGAGCAGCGGCAGCGGCGACGATTCGTCACCCGTCAAGCGCGCCAAACGCATCGAGAGCCATGCACTCGTCGACGTAAAGACGAGCACATGGAACCCGCTCTCCGTTGCCAGCGCAGTGCTTTTGGACCTGTCTTGGCAAGGATTCAAGATTGAGTTCGTCAACCCTGTCAAGATTAAACCGGGCTCCAAGCTCACCATGAATGTTCCGCTTTCCTCATTCGGAATATTGGCTCCAGCAAAACTGAAGTTGAAAATCCAAGTGAAGTGGTACGACCCGCGTATGTTGCGCGCTGGCGGGATATTCGAACCTGAAAGTCACGAGCAGGACTATCTCATCCAGAAAATTATCGACGTCCTGACCCTGCGCGGCTCGCCCGACGATGCCGGCGTCATCAAGACCACCCCGCGGGCCTCTTGATCTAGACGTTCCCAAGCCTTTCCGGTACATCAGGCTCTCGAACTGATTAATGCCGGAGGTTGCGCGCTTGTCTAATTCTGCTGCCCCGATGCCGCCCAGTGGCTCGTGTTTCGTCGATGCCAACCGGCCCCAATTTCATAAAATCATCCCAACGCAACTGCGTGCCCCAATGCTTGGCTGCCTAGAATGGCGTGTGGGAAATCTCCAAACAGAACAACTGATGCAACGTCGCGGCTGGGTTCAATCGGTGTGCACAACGGTCACGACGCCCGAACAGATCGGCGGCTTGGACGCAGGATGTGAAAGAATTTTTATCCCGGGCGAATTCTCCCGGCAGGGCGACGTTCTTGCTGCCGCGGCAGCCTCCGGCAAAACGATACTCCTCGAACGCGGAGCTTTTCTTGCACCAAGCGACATGTTGCGCGCGGTCAGCAAACTGGGTGTTGCCAAAGACAACGTCGTCCTGGTCGAATCGGGCTCCTCATTTGGATATTCGGACCGCGTTCTTGACCCGCGTGCGCTCGAAGTGCTCGCGTCCATCGGCTGCCCTTTGGCACTCAATCTCGAAGCTCTGACCCAACCAAGCGGCTTGCCTTATGAGCACAGGCCGCAATGGATTGCAGATCCTGCCTTCGACACCGCTCTCATCCGCACGGCAATCGCTTTCGCCGCCCGTTACCTTATTCTTCCCTGCAACCGTGAGCTCAGTCAGCAGGCTGCGGAGCTCTGGCTTTCAGCACGAAAGGACAACTGATGACACTCAACGGCGGCTGGAATGGACAGATTCATCCCACGGCAACTCTCTCGCAACAGCACATGACCGTCATTGCCGGGCCCTGCATGTTTGAAACACGCGAAATCGGTTTTGAGGTTGCCACGCAGATGAAAGCTTTGTGTGAAGAACTCGGCTTTCAATACGTTTTCAAAAGTAGCTACGATAAGGCCAACAGAACAAGCGGCAACACAGCACGCGGCCCCGGCCTCGAAAAAGGTCTGCAATGGCTCGGCGAACTGCGTGAACATTTCAACGTGCCGGTCTTGACTGACGTCCACACCCCCGTGCAGGCCACCGAGGCTGGTCGGATTGTCGACATCGTACAGGTGCCGGCCTTTCTGTGCGATCAAAAAGACCTTCTCAAAGCATGCGCCGAATCAGGCAAAACTGTTCAGATCAAAAAAGGTCAACACGCGAGTCCGGAGCAGCTGATTGCCTGCGCCGATTACACCTCCGCATGCGGAAATCCAAAAGTTCTGCTCTGCGAACGGGGCACGTCATTTGGCTACAACAATCTTGTCGTCGACTATCGAAACCTAGTGCTGATGCAGCGCTCGGGGTACGCAACGGTCTTTGATGGAACTCACGCAGCGCAGCTGCCCGGCGCCGGTTCCGGACAGTCATCTGGCTTGCGCGACATGGTCCCGGCACTCTGTGCCGCGGCAACTGCCGTGGGTATTCATGCTCTCTTTCTGGAAGTTCATCCAAACCCGGAAAAGGCTCTCTCTGACTCAGCAACGCAAGTCAGTTACGAGACCGCTGCGCAAATTCTCCGCCGCGTCAAACAGCTGCGCACTTAATCCTGACCGCAGTTGGGCGGCGGCCCCTCAACTCTACCCGCAATCGCGCTCGAAGGATTACCACTTTCAAAGCGTTGAAAAGTAACGTCGGAACAGCAATTAACGACGATTCCACCT
>JBEDKY010000012.1:0-4163 GCA_041171905.1 Pseudomonadota bacterium | reverse complement strand
CTTGTAAAATCCCGCCAGCAACATAACCAAGGCCACGGCTGTCAACAGGCGGATGAGCGCAAAACGATCTTCACGCTGCGACCAAAGGGTGAGCCTGCTCCGGACCCGCTCTGCAGCGCGCTCGAGTCTTGCCAAGCGAGCCTCAAAACCAGCTGTGATATTTTCGTGCATTGAATTTGTGGTCATGTCGGTTGGCCCTTGGCTCGCGGTTGTTTAAAGTGGAATCATACACGCGGAGGCTGTTGATTGAACAGCATGCCTGCAATGAGCCGGATTTTTCGGCCGCACAACAGGAATTGGCCTTTATGAATCGCAATAACTCCGCGCAAAGCGCTCGCTCGTTAGGCACACAAGCGGAAAACCTACCACCACTGCGGGTCGCGGTGGTGGGTGCGGGCTGCACCGGCCTGAGAATAGCGCATCTGCTTTCGCGTTGGCACAGCACGCAGGCAGGCGGACGAGAACTCAAAATCACCCTCTTTGAAGCCTCGGACCGCTTTGGAGGTTTGATTGGCACGCGACGTTTGCCATCCGGACTGAAGGTCGAGGCTGCCGCCCAGGGAGTGTTGGCAACACGCATTACTTTCTTAAAGACGCTTGAAGACCTCGGACTGACTCCTGCCGATGTGGTTACGGCCAATGCAAAAAACACACGACAAACACGTTACGTTATTTCACCACGTGGCAGGATTGCCGCGCTCGGCGGACCGCTGAGTCTGCTCTCCTCAGGACTCCTCTCGCTCACAGCCCTTCTACGTGCATTTTCTGAAATTTTTCGCTCGCGCAGCAAGCAACCCGAACCGAACGAAACGCTCTTTCAGTTTGTCGCGCGCAGGTTTGGAGTGCAGGTTGCAGAAAACCTGATCATTCCGCTGGCCACCGGAATCTGGGGAGGAGGCGCAGAAAAATTGCTTGTGCGCCATGCTTTTCCAGTGCTTCCTGAACTCGAGAGCAACCACGGCAGTGTCATCCGCGGGCTTTTGGCCCGCCGCCTCTCTCCGCCGCAGTCACTTGTGCTTGCGGAAAAGAATCTGCGCCACCGCTGGCCGCGCGGGCTTCTCAGTTTTCCGCAGGGCATGCAAACTCTCACCGAGACTTTCGAACGCGAGTTGGCACGTTGGCAGGACCGCTCGGTTGCCTCGCTGGAATATCGTTTTTCGACTCCCATAAAGTCCATCGCACAAAACATTAACGGATGCGTTGTTCTCAATGGCTCAGACGAATTCGACTCGCTCTTTTGGACTCCCGCCCCTTGGCACTCCACCGATCTGCATTGGCAGCGTTCCGAAGCGCAGGCGGATTGGAAACTTTGGCAGAACACACCGCTCCACTCACTGGTCGTTGTCAACGTCTCAGGCCCCACCAGCAGACGCAGCAAAGATGGCTTTGGTGTCCTCGCTCGGCGTGAATCCACCGGCCTGCTCGGAGTTTTGTTTGTCCACTCCATTTACCCGCAGCACGTTCCGGAAGGACAATACTCTTACAGAGTGCTGCTCGGCGGCGACCGTAAGCCATCACTGGCCGAATGGGATGATGAACAACTCAAGAGTTACACCCTGTCTGAACTCAAAAAACTTGATCTGATTTCTGACGACGAAAGCCCACAGCACATCGAGATCATTCGCTGGAAAAACGCCGTTGGAATTGCCGACGCTGGGCATGATGACAGGCAAAAGGCACTCTGGCGCATTCAGGCCTATTATCCAAACGTCTTTTTCGCTGGAATGTATAAAAAAGGCGTCGGTGTTGCCGACGCCCTTCAGAGTGCGGAAGATGCTTTTCAAGAGTGGCTCAGCTCAGCGCACTTCGCCCCAGCCGTTGATCACGCGCGAGATTAAGCCATACTCCATGGCTTCCTGTGCACTCATCCAATAGTCGCGTTCAACATCCTTGCGCAGACGCTCGAGCGACTGGCCTGTTTCCTTGTTGTAGAGTTCAACAAGTTTCTCGCGTGTCTTCAAAATCTCACGCGCCGTGATGTCGATATCGGTGGCCTGTCCCTGCACAGTACCGCCAATCAGCGGCTGGTGGATGAGGATACGGCTGTTGGGCATGGAGTAGCGGTGTGCCTTGTCGGCACCCAGCAGAATGACCGTCGCAATTGAAGCGCAAAGTCCGGAAACGATGCATTTCACGTTTGGTCTGACAAAACGCATGGTGTCATAAATGGCAAATCCGGAATTCACTTCGCCACCTGGACTGTTGATGAACATCCAGATGTCCTTTTGAGCGTCGGCGGCCTCCATCGCCAGCAGAGCCTCGATTGTCCGCTTGGCAACGGCGGCATTGATTGGCTCACTGAGCACCATAAGGCGTTGTTGGAAAAGGTGCTTGGCCGTATTGCCTTCCAGCAGTTCCGAGAGTTCTTCTATCTTTGGCATGGACGACTCCGTTGCTCGAATAAGTCAGATTGCGGGACTCCGCCCCCTGACTATACGCACCTCAGGACTCCAAGGGCAACCGCCTTTGTCGAATGTCCCGCCAACAAACACTTGTCATTGTGTCAGGATATACCATAGGCAGTTTTGTACAGTAAGCTGAAGCGAACCATCAGGCGGACGGAGTGTTGAATGCAAAACGTAACAAAGCGGGTTTGGATTGCCCTCTACAATATGGGCGGACCCAACAATCAAGACGACGTCGAGCCGTTTTTGCGTCACCTGTTTACCGACCCCGATCTGCTCGACATTCCGCTCGGCCGTTTCCTGCAAAATTTTGTGGCTGGAAAAATCATCGGAAAGCGCCTGCACGAAGTCAAAAAGCGCTACCAACTGATGGGCGGAGGCTCACCGCAATTGCGCATCACGCAAAACGTTGCGACCACACTAGCCGCCCAGCTCGCCTCGGTGACACCGCAGCGTCTGAATCCCGCATCCACGGGCAACTCGCCACATTATGAGTTGGCCGGCGTTTCGCCGATGATGCGCTACAGCGAGCCGCGCGCGCGCAGCGTGCTTGAAAAATGCCTGCAGGACAACGTCGATGAACTCTGGTTGTTATCGCAATATCCGCATTGCGCCCGCGCCACAACGGGCACGAGCCTGCGTGAACTGGCAGCCGAGAAACAAACAGACAGCCGCTTCGCAGGCCTGCGCATCCGCTCGTTCGCCTCATACGGCGACGAACCGGAGTTCATTGATCTGTGGACACGCCGCCTCAAAGAAAGTTGGCAAAACCTGCCGGCCGGACGCAGGCATTTACTCATCAGCGCGCACAACCTGCCGCTCAGTTACGTTGCCGAGGGTGATCCCTACCCTTTGCAAATCCGCCGCACAGCGCAGGAAGTCACACGCAGACTCAACCTCCTCGAAGGACGCGACTGGACACTCTGCTGGCAGAGTGCGGTCGGGCCGGTGAAATGGATGTCGCCAACCACAGAGGGCAGTATTGAACGGCTGTGCGCTTCCGGCAGCGAACATTTTCTTGTGTGGCCGGTGGCATTTGTGTCCGACCACATCGAAACACTGGTTGAGGTCGATTTGGAGTATTCGGAATTTGCACTGTCAAAAGGCGCGAAAACTTTTTCACGCGTTAAAAATCTCGACAGCGACAATGACTTCATTTCGTTTTTGAAAAACATCATTCATCGTGGCGCAGAGGATCTCGCAGCGCATGGGCGCAGTCTACTCCTGCGAGACTTCACCGAAGATGCAGCCGGACCATTTTGTTCGTCACAACCCGCCGGATGTTTGTGTGCGAAATACTATTTGTCCGGACTTGCCGGCATGCAGCGTGGAACGTGTGTGACAAAAATCGTCCGGCCGGAGGCTAAATCATGACTTCCGGCTCAGCACAGGTTGATATCAGGGTCGGCACCGACATTGTAGAAATCGAAAGAATCGGAAAATCGATCCGAAAAGAGGCGTTCGTCAACAAGGTTTTTGCTACTGTTGAAATCGATTATTGCCAGCAGAAGGCCAAGCCCGAAGCCTCTTTTGCAGCACGGTTTGCGGCAAAGGAAGCATTCTTCAAAGCGCTTGGAACCGGCCTGTACACCGAGGGAATGGGGCCGCAGGACGTTTGGGTGGAAAACGACGCTTCAGGGCGTCCATACCTCAAACTTTCAATGGCGGCACAGAACATTGTCAACCAACGCGGCGGGCAATGTAAAATCGATGTTTCTTTAGCTCACGACGGCCCACTGGCCATAGCAACTGTGGTGC
>JBEDKY010000011.1:0-8753 GCA_041171905.1 Pseudomonadota bacterium | reverse complement strand
ATGCCGACACCGAATTGCTCCCACGTTTCCAGCTTCATTCCGCCAATGGCATCCATGCTTTCCTTGGCGGTGCCGTAACAGCTCATCGGCTTGACGGAACTTGTGAGCTTGCAGGCTGAGTCGGTTGTCTGTTCATCGGGCTGGGTGACATTTCCCTCGACAAACTCCTTGAGAAACAAAAATTCACACTTTTTGTATTCGAGCACGGCGCGGACAGCTTTTCCGCTGGAGAGCGCGCGCATCAAATCCGGATAACTGGTGATTCTTTTTTCCATGCCGGCAACGATAGCATCGGTGACGGGCTTCCAAGGATTCAAAGTGGATGCCATCGCATTTGCCGAGGCAAAAACGGAAAATCCTGTCATCAACACGCTGGCGGGGTTAATTCTCATCATCGGGGGAGTTCCTCTCTTTTTCATCCGGACAACTACGCAGGCATGAATCGGAAGCGGCTCTAACAAGCTTCGTCACTTGCGACAACCGAAAGCACACAATGTCGAATGCATAGACACTTTTAAATTAATTTTAATCAATGTTTTTGATGATTTAAAAAAAAAATCCCGGAGGCATTTCTGGCACAAAGCTTGCGATCGCAGCGGGACGCGAACGTGTGACGCGCTTACCGAGGGAGAATTTCGTATGCATATCGTCAACCAAGGCCTGCTCGTATTGTCCATGTCATTGCTCGGAGTTGCCTGCGGTGCGCAGATGAGACAACCCGAAGCCACTCCCCAAGAGTGGGGCACCTCAGTTCGCGCCGGTCAGGCCGAGGCAGAAAAATTGCGTAATTTGTCGATCGAAGAAGAATATCAATACGGTGCGGAATTCGATACGGCAATTAAGGATCCCGCTCGGGCGAAAGAGACCGGAGTTACCATCAAAACTCTGATCAACCATCCCGCGTCAGCCTACGTGAACAGCATCGGATGGCGATTGGCCGCCGCCTCAGACAGGCCTGACATGTTGTTCAAATTTCAAGTGGTCGAAGACGACTCGGTGAACGCATTCGCTACAATGGGCGGCTACGTCTACATGCACACTGGGCTTCTGAAAGCTGCCGAGAACGAGGCTCAGGTCGCCGGTGTCATGGCACACGAGATCGCGCACATCACACGCAAGCATGCGTTGCAGTCAATGGCCAATCAAGCTGTGTTCGGTGGCTGGGTAAAGGGAGTTGGCGGTTTGGGCGGGGTGGTGATTGGCCTTGGTTCTCAGGTTCTGTTTCAGCTCCCTGGCAGCCGCGCGTTTGAGTTTGAGGCAGATTCAACAGGTCTCGAATCAATGCAGCGTTCGGGATATGCCTCACAGGAGATGGTCAGATTTTTCCAAAACGTTCTCGGCAAGGGTGAGCCTGCCGATGGCAAACGCCGTGATTGGCTCTCAACCCACCCCGACACTGCGCGCAGAGTCAATGCATTGCAGCAACGGCTCACTCCCGGTGATGCACGTGGTTTTGGCCTCGATGCAAACGCACACGCACGCATTGTGAATTCGCTCTAAGCCCGATGGCTTGAAATGGAGATTCCCATGCCGAAGTCAACAAAGGTCGCGCATCTACTGCTCTCTGCTGCTGCTGGTGCGCTCATGCTGATGACCGCCTGTGGTGCTGGCAAAGATCAAGACTCTGGCAGTCGTCTGCAGTCCGGCTCACAGCAAACCGGCATGGGAACCGCCCAATCCATTCCGCTCATCAATGACGAAATAACAGCCACGATATCTACAAAAATCAAAGATAAGTGTGCTGAGCTGCATTCCGCATCGCAGGCAGATTTGAAATCTTGCCAGGCTGCGTCTGATGCCCTGTCGCGAGAACTCGACTTTGATTACATCAGGCGACCGGATGGAAATTCGGCGTTTGTTTTTATGAGCAAGAGACTGCAGTCGTTGCTGTCGCAAAAAGAGGTTTCTGATTATCTCAACGAGGTCCAGCGCGCTTCTTTGGACGCAATTTATGCCAACCAGAAATTCAATCTTTGGGATTTCACTCTGGCACATGCAAAAGGAAATGAAGAGGTCGCCCTCGAACGGATTGCCGTGCTTTTTCAAGACGGCGCGCAAACTGCGGCACAGAAGAAATTTCTTCTTGTCCAACAGCATCCAATGGCCTTTGTTCTCGGTCAAACAATCGAGGTTCTGGAAACAGGTCTCGCACAAGGAAAAATCACGGCATATCCTTCCTCTGTAAAGCTGACGAGAACTGCGCACTATCATTACTTCGTACCAAGATTTCTTGCGCAGAGAATCAAAAAAAACGGACATGGAAGCGTAGCAGCTGCGCGCCTGCCCTTTCTGTTCAATTCACTTTACGAACTGAGACAGATTCAGAAGGCTCAAAATCCCAACATCGACAGCCACCACAAGCCTGTCCGGCTCGACGATGACACGAGTGCGTCGCTGCGCGGGTTTATCGACAAGTGGAATCGCTTTGACGAACTTTACAGCGATTTGCTCGACCACCTCACAGCACCTCTTATCGCATTCAATGCTCAGGGGCAGAACGACAACCTCGAAGACCTGTACCTTGGCTATGCGGGGGCACTGCATGGCAGCGGGCGCGATGGTTTGGTGACGTATTCTCAGTTTGTTGGGGACTTCTCCAAAAATCCGGCTCAATTTTTGTCAAAGTAAGTAACCGAAACAAAAGAAGAAAAATCCTCCCAAACCTCAGTGCTAAATATCGGCCAATGACCGGCCGATACGCGTGGTGAGGTGAGGCGATTATTGGCTTTCTCACGGACAAAGAAGAACGAACAAAACAGGCGAGATTAATCGCACTCGCTGGTATTTTTGTTTTTTCCGGATGCGGTGCGACATCAACATCGCGTTCGGCAGCACAAAACACAAATTGTCCGTCTACTCCGGTCGTTGGTGGAAATAACGGGGGCAGTGGGAAAGCCTCACTGAATTTAAATTTCGGTAGCAACCTCCTGCTCACAGATGAAACTGACAGCGGAATCGGCACTGGGTATCTGGACATCGCTACCAAAGACGCGAACGGCAAAACCGACAGCAGGCGTTGCACAGTGCACTTGCGCCCGATCGACAGTTCAAACTCGGTTGTCAGACTCTGGACCGCAGGCCATTGCTTTTACGACCCGCAAACTGTTGAGTTCCAAAACTCGGCTTACAAAGCACAAATTTATTTGAACGGAGGGTACTTTTCGACTCCCGTTAACATCGAGGGTATTCCCGAATTGGGAAAATTCTCGAAAGCTGTGAGCACGTTTTTGGGTATCGCGACCTTCCCCGAAATTAACGCTATCGTCGGCCAATCGTTTCAGGCTCTGCCCTCTGGGACAGGCCAGAATTGCATTGATGATGGAAATATCTTCAAAGGTAAACTGAGCAACTCCAAATCCATCGCGTGCTTTGCACGGAGTGAGGTGCGTGGATTCAAGGCAACACTTACTCTCGATGCTAAAACAACACCCTATATCAAAAGGGTCTTGGATTTGCTGCGGCGACGAGAGGCTGCCGCATTTGCGAAACTCGATACGTCCAGCAAAAAGCAACTTGAGCTCTATCAGGCCGCGCATTTTGCGGAAGTCCGCAGGCTTGCCGACCTGCGCAGCCTAGCTTTCGTGCTCAACAAAAAAATCTGTGACGTTTATGAGAGCAATGGCCTTACGAGAGAAACACCTGAATTATACGATGCCAGCCGAAAAGAATATGATTCCGTTGCTCTGTGTTCAAAATCCCCACTCGACAGCAGTAAACCGATCCGTGATTTGGTTGTAGAACAGCTGAGTCAGACGGGCACGCTTCTCAATTCAGATTTGTCGATGATGAAGAAGTATTGGGAACCACCGACTGGAGGCGAGACTCTCCAATCCCTCAGAACTCGTGCAATGAGCTGCAACGTGAACAACATTGCCAACATCACACAACCCGTTGATCAACTAACCCCCTGCGACATGGGAATACTTGCAGTTCAAGGTTGGTCTAAGTGGGTCGACAATGGCAGCCAGCCCGTCTCAGTTTCCGAGAGTCTCTATAGCGAAAATCAATTCGGCTTCAATCCTGAGTCCTATTTTACACTGATTACCAACGCCGCGGAGACCTCAGCTCAGCTCGCCAGCGGAGCACGCGGCAAGGCAAGAGTCATTCCATTGAACGCATCTTCGGTTCTTAATTTTGGCACAAAAGTTGGCACCCAACACGGCAATACCATGCTTATCAATTTCGACAGTGTTGCCCAAAGAATCTATCTGTCAAAAGGTGACAGCGGTTCGATGCTCTCGGTGTTCGGTTATTTCCCGATGGGGCTGCTCTCGACTGTCAACGGTGAGAAAACGGCGGGTGGCGCAAGTGTGACACCATTGCCGGAAGTGGACAGCGAAGACATTTCTGTTTCAACGGGCGGTTGCTGAGGTTGGGGTGAGCCTGAGCTTCTTCAGCACGAAATTCTCCAATGTCGACAACGCGAAGTGAATCAACAGGCCGAAGGCAGAGACAATTGCCAATACGGCAAACAGACGAGCGGTCTCCTGATTGTATGCCGCCATCAGAAGCCGGTAGGCAAGTCCAAGTTCTTGTCCGCCGGTGCCTGCGACAAATTCAGCACCCACAGCACCGACAAGCGCTAGCCCGCCGCTAATCCTTATACCGTTGAGGATGTAAGGCAGCGCTGAAGGGAGCTCGAGATGCCAGAGTCGGCGAAACATCGGTGCTTCATACAAGCTGAACAAGCGCTGCAGGTTGGCATCCGCCTTGCCCAAACCCGAGACCGTCGAGCTGATCATCGGATAAACACACACCAGCCATGCGCACGCCAGAAGAGCCAGAAAAGCATTATTGCGGAACCAGATGATCAGCAGAGGAGCTACCGAAACAACCGGCGTGGTCTGCAAAAGAATTGTGAAAGGGAATATGGAGTTGCGAAAATTTTTGGAAACATGTGCAGCCAAACCAATCAAAAATCCGCTCACAACGGCAATCAAAAAAGCACCGATGGTCAGCTGCGCGGTAAAAACAAATGACTTGAACAGTGATTCAGTATCTCGTCCGAGTGCTTTGACAATCGCCGTCGGTGCAGGAAGCAACCACGATGGTATGGAAGAAGCCCTGCAAATGATTTCCCAGCACACGAGGACCAATAAAAAGAACAAGAGACTGCGCATTTCATAGTTCTCCGCGTGTCGACTTGAACCACAGCGCACGGACTTCCCGACGCAAATCATGCAGCGCCGGAGAATCGCGCCTGACGACCTCTGCACTCTCAGGCTGGCGGTACTCTTTCAAAACCATTCCGTTCTGCGCAAAAACAAAAACTCTCCGGCACAAATAGAGCGCCTCTTCGATGTTGTGGGTGACAAGAACGAAAGCCGCAGCATTATTTTCTTGCAGCTTGAGAAGATCATCCTGCAGCCGTTCGCGGGTCACGTCATCGAGTGCCGCAAAAGGCTCATCCAGCAGCAGGAGTTTGGGCTTGTTTATCAGGGCGCGTGCAAGTGCGACTCGCATCCTCATCCCTCCCGACAACTCATCGGGATAGCTTTCCGCAAAATCTGAGAGACCCACTTGTGCGAGCTGGGTATCGATGGCGGAGCGAAGCGCAGCAGCATCCGTATGCGACGAATTCGCAAGTACATCGACCAGTTCGATGTTCTCCCGCACAGTCTTCCACGGGAACAATGACGGGTCCTGAAAGACGAATGAGATTTTATCAGAGGTCACTTTGCGCAAGACGCTCCCCTGCGTTGGCTTCAATAGCCCGGACAGCAGGTTCAAAAGTGTGCTCTTTCCGCATCCAGAAGGACCCAGAAATGCAATTCTGTCGCCAGCTTTCACCGAGAGATTAAACTCTTCAATAACCCTGCGGGAGGAAAAGCTGAGACTGACGTTCTTGCACTCAACAAGCGGAAAGGCTGTCAGATCTTCTTTCATGACCTCTCCTCCAGAGTCGAACGTCCGCACAAGAATGAAGGAAGCTTCGCGGATTCAGACAAGAGCCAACCCCAGGCCATGACCGACTGGCAAAGTGAGTTTCGCCGACCTGCCATGGTATGGACTCGTTTTTGTGATTCTCTTTTGCAGAAAAAAAGGCGTATCAAGATCGCACCACTGGATATTCCCAGTTCCGCACACGGCGTGCAGAGACGCCGTCATGCCAATCTCGCTTTCCACCATTCCGCCAATCATCAGCGGAATCGAGGAGCGCCTTGCGATTTCAGCAATCAACAGTGACTCGCGGATTCCAGACTTCATAAATTTGAGATTGATCATGTGTGCGCATTTTTCATGGATCACACGAACGGCGTCATTCATAGTCTTGACCGTTTCATCGGCACAAACAGGAATCGGAAGAGTTTCACTCAGGCGCGACATGCCGGCGAAATCATCCTCCGGCAAAGGTTGTTCAAAAAACAGCGGTTGAATTTTTCTTGATATCAGCTCGAAGACGAGCCTTTTGGCAGAATCAACATGAAACCCCTGATTTCCATCAAGACTGATACGCATTTGAGTGCCTGCAAGTCGCACCACTTCCTGAACGCGCGCCACATCGTCGGCAAGTGTCCCGTCACCAACCTTGACCTTGACATAGGAAAACTCATGCTCAGAAAAGTGCTGCCAAAAGCGAGACACATCCTCTGCCGGCAAGCACGGAAGGGTGATGTCGGTGTGTGCACTTTGCAAATTCGCTCTTCCCCAGAGCGCGGCCAAAGGACAACCCAACTGGCGGGCATACAGATCCCACAACGCCATTTCGACGCCTGTGCGAGCTGATGGAGCAAACGAAAATGCTGGCCAAAGTTCGTTATGCAACTTTTCCAAGGCAGCAGCCGGCTGCAAACCGAAGAGCTGATTTGCCATGTCAGCCGCCGCCTTCAGAGCAATTTCCTGAGTGTCGCCCGTGAGCACCGGAAAGGGAGCCGCTTCGCCCAACCCGACGCGACCAGCATCGTCTGAACAGCTCAACAGAACATTTGCGACAACTTCAACGCTCCCCTTTGAAATATTAAAAGGCATATGCAGAGCGGACTCCAATGCCTGAACGGTGAAGTTTGAGATTGGAGACAGTTGCATTGCGGACTCCCGAGAGACTTTTGCAGCATTGTGCCAATAAATTATGACAGAGGAAAGCAGGACGGCAAACGTGCTACGCTCGAAGCTCAGCGGGGGGCCAACCATGCAGCAGCAGATCTCTTCACCACGCGAAAAACTGATTCTCCTTCTACTTTCAGCGATTCAGTTCTCACACGTGATGGACTTCATGGTGATGATGCCGCTTGGCCCTCAGCTGATGAGAGTCTTCAATATTTCGGCAAGTGAGTTCGGCTACATCGTCTCATCCTATGGCATCAGCTCTGGAATAGCAGGGCTGCTTGTTTCTCCGTTCATCGACAAATACGATCGCAAACTTTTCCTGAATATCTGTCTTGCCGGTCTGCTGGCAGGAACTCTCCTTTGCGCGGTCGCTGAATCTGCGTCTGTGCTGATGATCGCACGCGTCATTGCAGGATTTTTCGGAGGCGTTTTGGGTGGGCTCGTGAACGCCATCATTTCGGATATCTTCCCACCGGAGCGCCGAGGCTACGCCATCAGCAGAGTGATGCTCTCATTTTCGATTTCATCCATCATTGGTGTTCCGGCGGGGCTTGCATTGGCCAATTCCTTCGGCTGGCACATGCCCTTCTTCGTTGTGTCTTTTTTGCTGGTCATGCTGCTTGTTCTCGCACATTTTCGTTTCCCGAATCTCACGTCCCACATCGAGAAAAGTACGACGATCCGAAGCCGCATCTTTCAAATAGGTCATCTTTTGATTGAAAAACCCGCGCTGATTGGATTCTTCACGACGGTCTTCATTATCGTCGGTCAATTTATGGTGATTCCCTATATCAGCCCCTATCTTGTCAAGAATCTTTCGTTCAGCGAGCAGCAGCTGCCGTTGCTCTACCTTTTCGGGGGTGCGGCGAGCATTTTCACCATGCCGCTGGTTGGCAAGGCAACGGACAAGTTTGGTGTCGAGAAGGTTTTTCCCATCGGAGTTTTAATCTCCGTAATACCGATGTTCACACTCACCCATCTGACAACACAGAACCCCGTCCTGATACTCTCGACAACAACTTTGTTCATGGTCTGCATGGGTGCGAGAATGGTTCCCTACTCATCGCTTCTCACCACTGTTGTGGAACCCAAAAAACGCGGTGCCTATCTGAGCCTAAATGCATCCGTTCAATCGCTTGCACAAGGTGGTGCAGCACTGCTGGCTGCGAGCCTGATTTCTGAGAATTCCGAAAAACAACTTGTGGGCTACACGACCTCCGGATGGATTGCGGCTGTATTTAGCCTCATCACAATTGCTCTGGGCTTCCAAATTGCAAAATCCGCTGCGCGTTCAGCTCAAGCTGAACGAGTCAAAGCATCGCCGCAGAGTACTCAGGAGTCGGCAGACCCGTCATAGAAAAGGTGATGAGCAAGACTGCAAGGCTATGAACTGGCATAATAAGACCTCAGACAAATCACTATTTTTACGAGTATAAATACAAAAATTAAAGTAATTATTAAAAAATGACGATACCGCCCGTATGGTTAAGCATTTTTTCAAAAATTATTGCTTATGGTCCACGGGGTTGCTTCTTGCGTGCGGCAAGACCTCGGATTCGCAGTGTCTCGCAACGGCCGCTGGTGACCCCCGATCGACACCTTAAAACCAGCCAGTCATAGACAGGGTAAAACCAGCCACGCGGCGGGACGCTTTCCGCTATCTGTTCCGGCCTTTTTTGGCAATCAGCTCTGCTGACTCTTTGAGT
>JBEDKY010000010.1:0-20373 GCA_041171905.1 Pseudomonadota bacterium | reverse complement strand
TCCACTCGCAGTGTAGAGCGACTGATTAGAACCATCAGGGAGTATTTTAAGTTCTGCAGCAAGTGCTTTCCAGCGCTGGTTGGCGTCGCGCGCCGCGGGTGCGGCGTTTTCTTCGGGTGTGAGTTCGCCGGCTGGTTTGGGCAGCGCCGAATTCTCCAATTTCTTTCCGCATGCGGCTGCAAAGAGAGTCAAGCCTGAAGCGAAGACAAGAGCATTTTTCCGTTGCATGGACACCCCGCGTCTGTTGTTCTTGAAAAATTTAGCTGCGCCTTTGTGGTAATGCAAACGCGTTACGGTAAACTTATTGGGTTTCCGACGAGGGAGATGAACTGTCATGAAGAATTCTGCAAAATGGAAGCTCGCGTTACTTGCGTCGGCGTTGATTCCGACGTTTCCGATTTTTGCGGCTGAGACGTCCGCAGAGGTCGACCTCTCACCGGCCGGTGAGGGAAAAACTCTTCCAGGCAATGTGGTGCGTGTGCGTCTGCCGATGAAGTTTGTATCTGGTTCATCGGCATTTTCGGCGCAGGGCAAGAAGGAGGATTCCGCCTTGCAGGTCAGTGCTGCGGCTGGAGCTCTTGTTGTTGAATATGGTTTCTCGGATGCCATTTCGCTGCAGCTCGTCGCTCCGTTCACAGTTCAGAATCAAGTGGCAATGAATGGCGCGGCATTTCAAAAGACATCTCTTTACAAAGAAAAGTTTGATGAGTTTGTGAACGCTGCTGCAGCCCGTCTCGCTGAAGAGGGGTTGTGTTTGTCGCAGGAGGCGTGCGTTGATGAGATACTCAACAAGAATCTCACCTTTCCATTGGATGCGCCGCTGACTTTGCCCACCGGCGAGACACTTGTCGTGCGTGCCGGAGTTCCCTTGAAGGATGTCGCGGCTTCGCTCGTGACACGCGCCGCACTGCCGGCAAGCGGTCGCAACGGTTTGGGTGATGTTGAAGTAGGAGCGTTGTTCGCTCTGGCAGATCCCAAGGTCGGCCTTATGAAGAAAGATTGGCCATTCAATGTTTCAGTGGGCGCGGGCCTGCGACTGCCGACCGGTTCCTTCAGCGATGTTCCTGCAGCACAGCGCGGCACCGGCCGCGGAACTCTCGATTTGGGTTTGCGGGCCAATGTCGACTGGCACCTGCATCCATCGATTGTTGTTTCGCTTCAGAACCAAAGTGAATTGATGCTGCGGGCCGGAAAAAAGAGACGTTCATCGTTGCTCGACAGCACGAAGCTCAACAGCGCCGACACGAGCGTTTCAGGAGCGGACGGAGTGGCCAACACTGCCGACTATGAACGGGACGGTGTGCGGCAGATTGGCTTTGCCAAGGCTTCATTTTCCTTGCTCGCGCTCGGTGACACGTTTTCAGTTTTGCTTGCCAATGCCCAGTGGAAGTACGATTTCGAGAGCAGAACGACGGTGGGCAGGCAGGAATATAATCCCGCTTCCGAGTTGCAGTCACTGCAGGCCGGAGTGACGTTGGACGGGCTGAAGATTCAACTCCCGCTGCAACTTGACGTGGACTATGAAATTCCTGTTGCCGGCAAAAACCGAGTGCTGGCTCCGTCGTCACTCACCTCGACACTCAAGGTGTTTTATCGGTTTTAAGAATGTGTTGACTGCATTTTGCTGAGCACATGCAGCTTCGCAAGTATCCGACACACTGTTTTTTACTTCTCCCATGAAAAAGCGCGCAGCGGAGTTTTCCGCTGCGCGCTTTCGCAATGCCTGCGAGTGAATTATTTCTTGATGAGCGCGACCGGATAAAGCTTTGTCGGATAGTTATTCTTTTCGCACATATTGCCTGAGCGGTCGCCGAGGAACACTTTCTCGCCGTCCATCTTCACGAGGTCGTGCTCGCCTTTGCACTCTTTAGCTGGCTTTGCACCAAGCTGAGCGCAACCGGTCTTGTGGATATCAAGTGCTTCGCCGACTTTCCAATCTTTCTTGCCGCAGAATCCTGCCTGATTCATGAACTGCACTGCGCCTTCCGACTTGGCAGTCAAAGTGCGTGTCTTGAATCCGAAGAATGCATTGTGAGCGCCTTCTACGGATTTGGATTGACCGCGCAATTCCCACTTGCCAGCAACGTCAAGTGTGAAGAGAGGCTGGGTGCAGTCTTTGTCGCCAAAGACTGTGAAGTCGATCTTCCATTCTTTGTTTGTCATAGGGAAGGTGCGCGTAAAATATGTTTCGCCGCCCTGACCGTTGGGCATAGATTCGCACTTTTCGCTGGTCCAGTTGCCAGCCAGATTTGGCTTGGCTGTTTTCGTTTCCTTGGCAGCAAATGCAACAGAGCTGACGGCCGCAAGCACAGAAAGAGATACCAATTGAACTAATTTCACAAAACACCTCCGTAGAATCTGTCTGAAACAACAGATGCGAAAAATGTAATCACGGACAGTTTTGCGGTGGAGAGAAGTAATGTACCGCAGTCAGATTTATGTCATTTAAGTAGGGTCGCTGATTGTTTACGGATGAATCGGTTTTTGGGAGTGTCGAAACTTTCGACACTGATGGATTTCTTAAACACGCGGAACGGTTATGTTTTTTTTGGCACAGTCGATGCTGCCGTTCTTTTAAACGAATCATCGCATGAGGAGACTACATATGAGACGCAGCGCTTCGCAAAAAGTACTGGCAGGTGTCCGCTTTTCCGCAGGTTTTGCGATCCTGTGTTCTTCCTTGGCGTGCGGACGATTTGCTTCTGCGCCTGCGGATTCTTCTGCGCAGGAGTTTCAGGGACCGCAGCTGATGGGCCACGGAATGGAGGCACGCACGGTGTCGCTGACATTCGATGATGGCCCTGGTCCGCGCACGGCTGAATTGTCCAGGTTCTTAAAGGCAGAGGGAGTTCGCGGAACATTTTTCGTGCAGGGAAATCAGGTGGCGCGCTATCCCGAAGTCGTCAAGCAGCTTCAGCAGGACGGTCACCTTGTCGCCAACCACACCTACACGCATCCGCGCATGACCCAGGCAACAGATCCTGTCGACGAAGTGCGCCGCTCAGATGAACTCATCAAGGCATACGTGGACAAAGGTCATTTCCTGTTCAGAGCTCCTTATGGAGACTGGAACGGCCGTGTTGCGAATATTCTCAATGCCGCGGGCCTGACAAAATATGTTGGTTCAGTTTTTTGGGACATCGGCGGTGAGCGAATTGAACGCGCCGACGGAAGTTTAGCCGCAGCTGCCGACTGGGCCTGCTGGAGTTATGGCGACAGTGTTGAGCGCTGTCTGGATGGTTACGTCAATGAGACTCTCGACAACAACAAAGGCATCATTCTTCTCCACGATGTCCACAGCCGAACGATCGACATGACCAAGCTCATGGTGAAGAAGCTCAAGGAAGAAGGATTTGAGTTCATCCGCACCGATGACGCTCCCACGGTCGCAGAAGCTCTCGCGCGACGTTCCAGCACCGGCGACAAACCGGCGCCGGCACCTGTCGAATTGCATTGTCCGGAGGGCTTCGCACCGACACAAGTCGGACAATCGGGCGCCATGCTTTGTCTTTCCGATAAGGAAGCACAGGGGCCGTTTACACAGGGTATGCAGGAAGCCTGCCGCCAGAAGGGTGGTGGTGATGCATGTGCCAATGTGCGTTGGTCGCGTGGCATGGCGGTCTGGGTGCATGGCAGCGGGCGTTGTCCTGTGGGTGCAACACTCGATGCGTCACTCAACGCCTGTGTCGAAGGCGAGAATGCGTTTGGCCCCTTCAGCAAACAACAGGTGAAACTCTGCCGGGAAATGAGTGCGAATCCTGATTCTCCTGTCTGCCAGAGCAACCGCTGGAGCCGAGCATTTCTTTCGGGGATTGTGATGCGCTGATGGCAGCGCATTGCGCGAGAACGGCGCTGAGATTTTTTATTCGAACTTGCAGTTGAAAAAATTCTTTCTTGGGTGGTGTCTATGAAGATTCACAAATACATGATGATGTTCGTCAGCCTGACTCCTGCTTTGACGCTACTTGCGGCCTGCAAGCAGATGGCTCGCGAGACGTCCACAGTGTCTTCGCTGGATGCCCCGGGACTGCAGGTTTCTGAACTCTTGACGGCAAACGAGAACACCACTCTCAAATCATCACTGATGCAGTCATCGACGTTGGGCACAGATCAGATTTGTCCAATTCCGCAGGGAACAATTCTGACTGCGGGTTCAATCAAGCCGGAAGGGATCGAGCACTGGCGCGTTTTCAAAATCACTGAGGTCAAACTACCCAGTGGCGAGGTGGGGCGCACGGGCTCCGCAGCAGTGTCCGCAGAGCAGCCATCAGCCGAAGCTGTAAAGACACCATCCGAAAAGCCAACAGCCGAAACGGTGAAGACACCCGCCGAGTTGTTGTCGTGTGATCTGTTAAACAAAGACAGTATTCTCGTCTTTTCGCCCCATTTCAGCCGGCAAAAAGAACAGCGCACGCAATCTCCCTCTCCTGATCAGGTACGCGAGACTGATAGCGGTGACGACAGTGCGTATGCTTGGCCGACCCGTGGTCGAAAGATTCGCAATGACTCTGGCGGTAGTGGTCATTTCAATGCACCGCGTGCATCTGGCCGTGGTCATCAGGGAATCGATATCGTTGCTGCAGTGGGAGAACCGGTTTACGCAACACGTTCCGGATCAATTGTCGATCCGTCCTACGAATACTCGTATGGCAAAGTTCTCGACGTGAATCACGGCGATGGTTATTCGAGCAGGTATGCCCATCTGACGTCCTTCAGTTACAGTCTCGGTGCGTACGTGGAGAAGGGCCAAAGGATTGCAACAGCTGGGCGCACCGGCAATGCATCCGGACCATCCATTACGCCGCATTTGCACTTCGAAATCAGGCGCAACGGCAGCGTCATTAATCCGCTTTCCAAGCTGCCCTGATCTTTAGAACGTGCACGAGCAGCTCAATTCTGTGAGGGCGGGCGAGGGTGTATTGCAGATCATTTTGCCCGTTTGCGCAGCGCGTACACGGCTGTTGCTGAATTCAGCCCGTTCGACTTCTTCTGTGGAAACATCAGCGGGATTGAAGGCGCGGTCGGCCAGCGACATACTGCGCGTTGCAGGAAGGCCTCCCTCGGCCAATGTTTTCTTTTCCCATGCGCTCACAAACGCCTTGGCGTCCTCCCAGCTCATTTCCGGGTTGTCGGGAAAAATGGATGTTCCGTAGCCGTCCGGATTTTGCAGCGGGAAGGAATAGCCGACAACAGCATAGCGGGCAGGAATCTCAAAATTCCAGCGGATGGAAATCTGAATTCCATTGTCTCCCACCTTCCAGAACTGGTTCCAGTCGATGACGTGCGCGGCTGACGCCGGCCAACGCGAAAGCGAATCGGTGTGCGTAAAAGGTTCTGTCCACCCGGCAGGATGATCGGCGGAGCCCTGCGCGCGCGGATGCTTTGCGCAGGACGGCTTGAAAGACAAACGTTGAGCTTCGAGTCCGCTGAGTGCCTGATGCTCGGAGCCCCAATTGACAGGCTTGAAAAAACTCGCACGTGAGAATGCGGTTTCATCGTTGAGTTGTCCGTTTTCGATTTTTTGCCGTGTTTCGTCACTCTCATTATCAGAGTTGCTGCTGCTGTTCTGGAGCGAGCCGCCGCTGTTTTGTAGGTTTCTGCTGTTTGTCTGTCCGGCAGAGTCACCGTTGGTAGTGCTTCCTGCTCCCCCGCCGTGATCCGAAAAATCCGCTCCGCCGCCTTCAGTCTCCGACGAGAGATTCTGCCAGTAAATACCGGCGTAGATGGCGGCCCCTAAAATAAAGAAACCCGCGGTGATTTTGAATTTATTTCGCGATGTGGTCATGAGTAGAACACCTCTGAGGCGAACGGAACAGCCTTCAGAGGATAACGTGATTGGTCAGGAACTTCGAGGTGTCATGTTCAAGAATCCCACGGATGGCCTCGCGGCTCTCAGTTTGTGCGCCCATGCCCGCGACCATTGTACGCAATGAAAAGGCCCGCAACGCGTCGTGCACACTGAGCGTGCCTTCGGCTGAATTTTTTCTTCCGGTAAAAGGAAAAATATCGGGTCCACGCTGACATGCGGTGTTGAGATTGATGCGTGCCACCTGATTGGAGAGCGCATCGATGAGAGCACCCAGACGGCGTGGTTCGCTGCCAAAAATGCTTGCCTGCATTCCGAATGGTGAATCGACGATTTGCTCGATAACATCGTCGAGATTTTTGTACGTCAGAACTGGTATAAGCGGACCGAATTGCTCGATCTGTGCCATGGTGTGCGTCCATTTGACTCCACCGACGACGGCGGGATGAATTAAGGTTGCGTGTCCGCGCAATGCAGTTTGCGGATGATACAGATGCGCACCATCGGCCACTGCCTCATCCACCATGTTTTTCAATTCTTGCGGTTTTGCTGTGTCGGGCAGGGGGGTGATCTGAACGCCCGTCTGCCAAGGCAGGCCAACCTTGAGCTGATTGACTCGGTTTGCAAGCTCTTCGCACCAAGCTGCCGATATCGACTCTGGCACACAGACAAGTTTGAGCGCAGTACAACGCTGGCCGTTGAATGACAAAGCCCCTTTGATTGTTTCCTTGAGGCTGAGTTCGAACGGTGCGTCATCAAGCAGGATCGCGGGATTCTTGGCGTCAAGTCCGAGTATGCTGCGCAGGCGGTTGGGGCGCGGGTGCTGTGCTTTGAGTGTATTTGCAACGCGGCTCGAGCCGATGAATGCAAGCACATCGATGTCGCCGTTGCGCATCGCCGCACCGATGATTTCCCGCCCCTGTCCGTTGACGACATTGACAACGCCGGCGGGAAAACAGGCCTGAAACTCAGGCAGCAGACAATCCCACAGGAGTTGTCCGTAGCGGGGAACTTTGACAACCGTTGTGTTCCCCATAACCAATGCAGGTATGAGTGTCGTGAAGGTTTCGTTGAGCGGATAATTGAACGGGCCCATGCAGAGTGTAACCCCGAGCGGCATCCGTCTGACGAGCGCAACGTACCCTTGAGCAAACTGCAGCCGCGAACTGTCGCGGTCGAGAGATTTGGCCGCTTCAAGTGTGTCATTGATGTAAACAATTGTCCGGTCGAATTCGGCCTCAGCATCGGCCCTTGTCTTGCAAATCTCCCACATCAGGAGGCGGACGATTGTTTCACGGTGGAGCTGCATGCGCCGGACAAATTCAGCGACTGCAATCAGCCGCTCTTCCATCCGCGCAGAGGGCCACTGGCCTGTTCCTGACCGCCACGCGTCTGCTGCAGCCTGAACGGCATTCTGCATGTGTGTGGCTGTTGCCTGTGGGGTGCTGCCGAGAATGGTGTCTTCAAGTGTACCTTTTTCACTCCGAGTGAAAATGGGACTGACCACACTTCGACGTTCAAAACCGGAATCCAACAGTTCGCCGCCTATCAGCAGCCGGCCCTGCACAGGTCCGTTCAGTTGAGCATTATCAGGTATTTCATTGGCCTTGGGGAAAATTTCCGGACTGATGACAGTTTGCATTTTTTTGACCTCCCGACAGCGTTGGCCGGAGGATAGCACTAGGCTCCTTGAGACAGAAGTTACGGCACAAAGCTTACCGAACTTTTTAAAGCGTCGTTGAGCATCGCCATGTAGATCGCTGCATCGACCTCGACTGCACCCATCGAGCGCAGGTGATCCGTGAGAAACTGACATTCGAGCAAAGTATAGCCCCGATGGAGCAGATGCTCAGCGAGGCGGATGAGTGCCAGCTTCGACATGTTTTTTTCGCGGTGAAACATCGACTCTGCAAAGAACGCCGAACCGAGTGAGACTCCGTAGATGCCTCCCACCATCCGACCCTCGCGGAGCACTTCAAGTGAGTGCGCGAATCCGAGGCGGTGAAGCTCCCCGTAAGCGCGAATAAAGTCATCGCTTATCCACGTGTCGGTGCGCTCAGCGCACGCCCGCATGACATCTTCAAACGCTCCGTCAAAGCGGATGCTGACGTCCTGGCGGCGCAACTCCCGCTTCATTGACTCACTGACGTGAACCTTATCGACCGGAATAATGGCCCGCGGATCGGGACGGTACCAATGAATGACTCGCGAATCTTCGGCAGCCGGCATTGGAAAGCAACCTTGCGCATAGGCAAGAATGAGAATCTCGGCCGACAGCAGTTGTGCATCCATAGAGGACTCCGGCTTCGGCGCAGGCTCATGCCGACGTGAGTAGATTGGGAATCGGTTCCCGCACACTTCTGTTCGCGGCAAAAAAAGCGGTTACAGCTGAAATAGAACACAAAATGAAGAGTGAAGTAAAGTAGAGGGAGGGTGTCATCTTGATTAAAAAAGGAACCGGATCGGTCAGGAATCCTGCGTAATAGATAAACTTTATTTTGTTGAGCGCCAGTGAAAAAAGAATTGATGCGATGGTGCCGAGTGACGAACCGGCGATGCCGATAAGAAACCCTTCGACTGTGAAGATGCTGCGGATGTCGCGTCGAAAGAACCCTAGACTGCGCAGTGTGCCGATTTCACGCCGGCGTTCATTGACGCTCTTAACCATTGCGTTGAGGACGGACATTCCGGAAATGGTCAGAATGACCGCGCTGACGAGATTGCGGAATGTGAGAAAAAGACTCATTGTCCGCTTGTAGACACGTGCAAGAATATGTTCTCGCCAGTCGAAGGCGCGCAATTCCAGACCCGCCGTCCTTGCTGCGCTTGAAAATTTTTCAATGAATTTGTTGAAATCCTTTGCGTCGCGCAGACGCAGTCGGATGTGTGAAATGTCCTGTGTATCATAGAGTTGCTGGGCACGTTTGATATCCATCATTAGATACCATGAGTCGATCCCGCGCAGACCTACGCCGCCCAATGCGCCAATAGTCATATTCATTGCGTTTGCCTGTCCGGCTGCGGTGGTGACATTCAATTGAATTCTGTCGCGCTCACAGTTTAATGGGATTTCACGTTCCACGTAGCCGCCCACCTGAGTGAGAAACTGCTCCTTCGACTGGCTGGTGCAACCCAAGGTGGCCGCGATGTTCTCGCCGATAAGGATATGCTCTTTTGTCAGACGGTCGAGTGGTTTTCCTGCGCGGACGTTCCACGGCCATGTTGGCAGGCGCATCTTTTTTCCACTCTCGATGTCGTATGCAAAGCCCCAAAAGATAGAGCTCGTTTTGCCGTTGTTTGCGAGTCCATTCACAATCAAAATCGGCACATATGCGTCCACCATTCCGGACGCCGCAAAAAAATCCGTCAGAAATTTCTGTTCAGCTGCATTGATACGGGAGTCTTCGAAATCGACGGGCCGGCCGTTTTTGGTCTTCTCAATAAAGACGTCGCCGAACATACTTCTTTGCCTGTAGTTGTCCTCATAGAAATTTTCGACCATCGAGATATAGCCGTTAAACAGCGTCAGCGCAGCAAAGCCAATGGCGACCGACAATATCGATCCGGCGGAGTGGCGCCAGTTGCTGATGATATTCCGGATACCCATCTTTAATGTTTGCATCTTTGCCGCTTCCTCTGTTCCTTCAGGAGACGTGGGAATTCAACAGTCCGACGATTTGCCTTCTGCTGCTGCGCAGCGATGTGAGCCAACCTGCGAGGGTCGAGACCGTCATCATGAGCAGGGCAATCCAGGCGCAATGTTCCGCAACTATCATGAGTGTCACGCGAAGCTGGGTGGAAACACCTGGTACTTCGAAAAGCAATTGGCTGCCGTTAATGACAGATGTTGTTGCAATCGCAAAAATGAGGCCGACGGGAATGCAGATGACAGCCAGCATCATTCCCTCCATAGCAAAAATCCGTGGAATGTCTTTTTGCCTAAAACCAAGCGCGCGCAGCGTTCCTATTTCCTTTGTGCGCTCAAGGACACTCATGGTCATTGAGTCGGAGACTGTCAGCGTGACGACGCTCACCGCTAAGGTGAGAAAGAATCCACTCATAACATAAATCAGATTCATGAAGCCCGCATAGAAGGGATTCACTGCCAATTCACGGTAGTGATGAACCTCAAGATTCAGCCCCGCATTGCGCAGGGCTTTGTCGAGTTTTGTTGCGGCTATTTCAGGGATTTCGTCCCACGGAAGATGAACAACGATGTTTGTCACGCTGTCTGTTTCGAAAAGCCTTTGCAACGCCTCGAGGGGGATGACGGCCGATGATTCTTCAAGAAGTTCGAGGCCACTCGAATATTGGCCGACGATTTCACCGTCGAGGGCTGAAAAGTCGTTTTTGTAGGTTCGTGCGGCCAATTGAATATTGGTGTCTGCATCGATTTGGCTGTGCACAGATTCGCTGTTGCAATCGAGTGTCACATTTCGCGATGTCTCCACGTTTATGTTCGGATTGTAGAGTTTGCTTTTCCCAAGATTTCTGGCGACTTTTTGAGTCACGATGACAGGTGTGATCGCAGCATGCATCCACAGGCCGCTGCCCAGCCGCGCATCGAGAATCTCGCGCGAGAAATTCATGACAGCAGGATGTTGTGTGAGCTTTTTTTCAACCTCGGGCTCTACACCGAGCACTTTAACAGGCCAGGTCTTGCAGCCGTTTCCAATCAGTGTGAAACCTTGAAGTGTTGCACTGACGGCCTCCGCATTTGGAAATATATCACTCACAACTTGTCTGATGCGGATTTGTTCCTCGGCGTTTAGATTGTATTTTTTCGGCCGCAGCAGATGCCTTTCGACACCGTCGGGCTTGTAGACGGAAACGGTTCCAACGTGATTGAGGTAGACGGAGGTCGCCCTGAAAAACTTTTCAATGCGGACGACAAAACCGCTCAGCAGTATGAGTCCCGCGTAGCCGAGGATAATTGCACTCGCAGTCGCGGCATTTCGCCTTCGGTTGCGTCCGAGGTTGCGCACGGCGAGCGTTAATTGCTTCCAAAACATCGGATTTTCCCTGAGTGACATCCTGATATTATCAGGCGGGGCGTGCAGAGCTCTGCAAAAATTACCTCCCCGATTTGTGAGCTGACGGAAAGACTGCTGAAATGTCCTGACAAAACCCCGTCATGGCAAACAAACTGCGTACCTCGAAACGTTGACCTGTCAATTACACTGACTTTAGCCGGAGGGAATGACCAAATTTGAAGTGCATTGCTCATATGCCTTGGGTGTTGGCCGTCACGTTGCCGCTGCCGTTTTGGGGAACGCCAGCGCTCGCTCAGGATTTTGATCCCTTTGCGACAGAGCAGCTGCCTGAGCGAGACGGCACATCGCCTGCCTTGAAGCCCACGGCAGCACCCGAATTGAAGCCCACGGCAGCACCCGAATTGAAGCCCACGACAGCACCCGAATCGAAGCCAACTGTTAAACCAAAGGTGAAAGCCAAATCGCGGGTAGGTTCAACTCCGGCTGCAACGAAAAAAAGCGAGAAGATTGAAAAGGCACCTGAGGCATCTCCTCCCGCTACTGGCAACTTTCAACTGACGGTTGGGCTCGAGAATACAACGACGGTCAGTGGTCTCAAGACTGCCTTGGATTTTGCAAGTTACAGCGGAGACGAAGTTTTGTTTCCGTTTGTTGATGTCAACAACCTGTTGAGGCCGACGTTCAAAATAACTTCGGGCAATGCGTTTACAATCAATGCCCGTCCGTTTTTGGAGTTCCGGCATAACCAGTTCTCCCTGTCCTCAGGAGTAAAAAAGAAGGAAACAAAAATTTCGGCCGAAGCTGGTGAATCAACGGTATCCGTAAGGGCATCGAATCAAGTCGAGTTGACGGTTGGGCAAGAAAGCTATCAATGGGGCGCTGGCGAATTGGCAAGTCCATCCAATTGGATGTACCGCCCGACTCAATTGGCGGAATCGGTCATCCGCAATCCTCAGACGGTTGTCAGCACCAGAAAAACAGCCCGTCTGAACACAAGTTTCGGGCAGTTTTTCAATCTTGTGACAATCGCTGAATATGAGAAAGAACCAAGGCCTCTTCCGGCAATTTTTTCGGGCAGACGTTTTTTACTGAAATCCGAATTCGCATGGAATTCAGGAGTCGATTACATCGGTCTTGTGATTGGTGGAGCTGAAAGGATTGGCGCGCCATTTTTAGGTCACTATTTTTCCGTCAGTGTGGATGACTCGCTGCGTCTTTACGCTGAATCTGGTCACTATCGGGGAAGCGATGTTTTGAAGCCTGTCGAGCTGAGCGTGCCTTCCGTGTTGGGGACTGGAAATACCGTTGTCTTCGCTCAGCCTGACCTCAACTCAAAGAAGTTCAACCACGAAGTGCTGGTTGGTTTACGCTACGATATACTTGATGGCACAGAGCTCAGACTTGAGGGGTATTCCAACACCACCGGATACAAACTGTCTGAAATGAGACTTGTAGAAGATTTGCAGAAACAGTCCTCTGCCATTTTTCCTTTGTTTTATTTTGCGAACACCGAGATTCGGTCGCAGAAGAGCGTTCTGCTGGCATTGCGAAAGGCAAGCTTCGGTAAAAAGAGAAACATCACTGCATTGTTTCGCTACTGGAAACCCGTTTTTGACACTTCGGGCGGTGCGGTGCTGTATGGTGAATATGGCTTCAATGACAACCTTCTTCTCTTTGCGGCCGGTGGCGGTTTTCATGGTCCGCTTGTTTCGGAGGCAGGGTTGCCGAACCGGTATGTTGTTTTAATGGGGCAAAAATATGTTTGGTGAGATTCCACTCTTGGAGCTGAAATCTGTCCATAAGTCCTATGAATTTGGTAAAATCATGACACCGGCGCTGCGCGGTGTTGACCTGACGCTGCGCGCCGGCGATTTCACGGCCATTGTGGGAGCTTCCGGCTCCGGTAAGAGCACACTGTTGAACATGGTGGGATGTATCGATCAACCCGACTCCGGTGAGGTGATGTTGCAGGGGCGCTCGGTTCTGAGCCTGAGCGATGATGAACGTAGCATCCTCAGAAACGAGAAGATCGGTTTTATTTTTCAAACATTCAATCTGATTCCTGTGCTGAGTGTTTTCGACAATATCGAGTTGCCGCTGACGATTCAGAAGTCAGTCAGTGCAAACGCAAGGCGACAGCGTGTGCTCGAGGCGCTCGAGAGAGTCGGGTTGCTTGAGTTTGCTCACCAGCTTCCGGATCGTCTTTCCGGTGGTCAGCGGCAAAGGGTTGCGATAGCCCGCGCGCTCGTGACGAGGCCCAGTCTTGTTCTTGCCGATGAACCGACTGCAAATCTCGATTCTGTGACGGCTCATAAGATCATCGACCTCATGCTGCAAATCAATGAGCAGACTCAGGTGACTTTTCTTTTCTCGACGCACGATGAAAAGCTGATGAGCCGGGTAAAAAACATCGTCAGGATTCAGGACGGACGAATCGTC
Organism: Pseudomonadota bacterium; assembly: GCA_041171905.1. Classification (GTDB taxonomy): domain Bacteria; phylum Bdellovibrionota_B; class Oligoflexia; order Silvanigrellales; family Silvanigrellaceae; genus RFOM01. The sequence continues at coordinate 7,134 of JBEDKY010000010.1, read as the reverse complement.
GCGGCAGGCCATTCTGAAAACAGTGCTTTGACCAAAGCATCCTGAAGGGAGTCTCGACGATGCCGAGCAGTGCATTTTTGTTTTTCTGCGCAAAAATCGCTTTTTTTACGTCGATTTTTTCACCGCAAGCTGCCGAAGGCAATCTGGATCAGAGGGTCGTGAACGAATTGATGCGAGCTTCCGATCAATACCGCGGCGGCCTGAAGGTGGGTGTTTCGTGGAATATCACAATAGATTCGATTGAAGATGAAGAAAAGTCGACCTCCAAATATATGGTTCGTGCAAAGGGTATGAACGCACTTGCAGAGTGTCTTAATCCACCGCGCTGCAAGGGTGAGATTTTTTTGTTCAACAATAGAAATCTGTGGTTTCTGAAAAGCGGCGTAAAGAAACCGGTGTCTATTTCTCCTCGGCAGCGGCTCAGCGGACAGGTGGCAAACGGCGACATTGCCGCGACAAACTATGCACGTGATTATCAGGCGAATTTTGAAAAAGAAGAGCAGATTGAGGGACAAAATGCGGTTGTTTTGTTGCTGAAGGCCAAAGAAAAAAACGTCACCTATGACCAGATTCGCTACTGGGTTGCAAAGCAATCGAAACTGGCTCTGAGAGCTGACTTTCTCACTCTTCAGGGCGAAGTGATCAAGTCGGCAACTTTTGAGTATAAAAACGGTCTGGTCAGCGCCGGAAAGAAAATACCGTTTGTCAGTGCGATGAGAATCAATGACGCCGCGTTTCCTAAAAACGTCACCACAATAACATACGAGTCGCCGAGGGAAGAATTCCACGACGACTCGATTTTCAATATCAACAATGTGGGACGCTAGCAGTCGGCCTCACAGACCGATCGGCAGTTCCGGAACCCACAGCAGTGCTTCGTTCTCGGATGGAATCACGCGCTCGTAAGGAGTCTCCATATCGGGAATGTCTTTGCCCGCCTGAGCAATCGATTGTGCGACGGACATCGTTTTTGACAACTCAGCAGCACGCAGGGCGCGGTCGCGGTTGACGATTCCTGACGACTTGACTTTATCGGCAAGCCAGTCGCGTTTGTCGACGGTTCCCATGATGATTCGCTTGAGGTCGTAGACGCTCAAATCGGGGTTCTCGTCTTTGATTGCACCGGCCACTTGAGTCACATAGGGCGCTGCCTGACTGGTACCGCTCAGAACGAGTTCGCCGCCGCCCGGAATTTCGGAGTTGATTCCAACACCTGGTGCAGCAACGTCGACCATCTGCCGTCCGAAGTTCGAAAACGGTGCAAGTTTGCTGCGGCCAAGAGTCGCAGCGACTGTGATGCTGTTCGCCGCGCGTGCATTCGCAGGTGAAGCCGGCTGAACGTCATTGTCGGTTCCATCGTTTCCTGCTGCCATCACGAAAAGCGTGTTTGGTGCCAGGGCGACCCATTTTGTCGAATTCTCGGCCATTTTGCCGACAAGGAATGCCGCATAACGGTTGATTTCTTCAGCACTCGGATCGCGTCCGAACAGTGCCTTCAGAATCGGCGTAACAAGGTTGGCAGCAGCAGGAGTGCTGATCCCAAGCGAATAATTTGCAACGTCGGTCTTCTTGTCGTCGAGGTAGAGTGCAACCTTCACGAATTGCGAGCTCTGCAACTCAGCAAGTTTGCTGAGACCAGCCTTCAGACCTGCGTCCCGGACCATGGGCCAGACAGTATCCCAGACCTTGTTGAGAAAGCGTGCTGCGGCGCGCGCGTTGTCGCGCAAACCATAGGCGGAATTTGGTGCGAGAGGGTTTTCAGTTGGAATCAGCTTAACGCCAATCAGCTCTGTGTCCATGTTCTTACGCGCACTGATGCCGGCGACGTGCGTGCCGTGTACAAAGTTGCCAAAGATGGCCAGCTTTTTGCGAAACTCAGGCTTGTCGAGATTGTCTTTGAGCCAGGTTTTCTCGTCATCGGTGACGCTGCCTTCGATGATCTTCTTTTGAATTTCAAAAAAGCGCGGGATCTCGACAGGGAATGTGTTCAGATACTTCGGGTCGAGGAGAAGAGGGTTGTTCTCGACGAAGTTCCAACCATGTACGTCGTCGATGTAGCCGTCCTGTTCGTCGTCGAGGTTGTTCGCCGGAATTTCACCCGGATTCACCCAAATGCGGTTTGCGAAGTTGGGGTGTTTGACGTCGATGCCAGAGTCTACGATGCCGATATTCGCAGCTTGAGCGCTGATGGCTGAAGCTCCTATGACAAGCGCAAGTGCAGAGGATAAAACTCTCATGGCGACTCCCTACGAAGAGAACTGTGACGGTTATTGGTCCGCGCACATTATCAGGCTGAGATAGGATGGCAAGCGTTTGTCCTGATATTGTTAAAAGACTACAAGATGTAAAAATGATTACGTTTAAAATTATTTTTTTTTTTTTTAAAACATTATCCGACACCCCGTCAGCGGAAGGCGGCAGGGGAGTCTCGGATGTTTAGTTTTAAAGATTTGAGATCGTTTGGGTTTTTAGGTAACAAGTGGAAGACAGTCGGGCAAAAATCGGCAGTGGCACCGCGCGAGGGCGGTTATCTCGTCATTATATTCAGTATTTTGTCCTTCATCATGATGAGCCATTACCTTCTGGGACAAAAAACGGTGCTCCCCGAGCGGCTGAGTTTCTCCTATTTTGTCGAGCCGCTCGATCGGGAATTTTCGCTCGCTGAGGCGGCCGAAAAACTGCGGGCTGGTGAATTCAAAACATATGAAAAAAGCGACCAGACGCTTGAACTTGGATACATGCGCGAGGGAGTCTGGGTTCTCGTGCAATTTTCAAATCCGCCCGATAGCAAAGTAGACCGGTTCGTATTGCAGCTGCGGCATACATAAATCAACGGCTCTTTAACTCCACTCAACGAGGCCTCCGACGGCGGTGGGTTTTCTCTCGGCGAAACAATTCCTTTTAGCGACAAGTTATTGCCAAGCACACAAGGATTTTACGACGTCCGTCACGTTTCATTCCCGCTTGCAGTCAAGCCGTCTGGAGAATTCCGCGCGTTGGTACGGTTGCGGGCACACGTGATGAGTGTGCCATTTTTGCTTTTGGGCGAGCGTGAGTTTCTCAGTTCGATTATACGAGAAATGGTTGTGATGGCGTCTTTTTTTGGTGGTCTGATGCTGCTTGCCGTTTACAACTTGATGGTCGGAGTCGCACGCAGGGAAGTGGAATTCATTTTTTACGGGTTTTATGTTGCCTTCATCAGTTTGATGATTGCCGCCATCAACGGCAGCGGTCACATGTTCATTTGGCCGGATGTGCTCTGGCTGCATTATAATTCTGCAAATATTCTGACCAACCTCTGTTGCATCAGCTACCTCGCGTTCACATTGGCTTTGTTCCGCGGGGCACCGATGCAAGCATGGGAAACTGTTGTATGGCGTGGTTTACTCGCCATCTGTTTTGCCGGATTGTTGCTTCAAGTTTTTGAGGGTGGTTTTTTTGCGTCAATACAAGCGAATCTGGCTGTACTCGCAACGCTGTGCCTTTCACTCGTCAGAGCGTGGAAGGTGAGGCCTGTGTTCGGCCGTCTTGCCAATTTGTTTCTCATCTCCGAGGGAATGCTTTTCATTGGTGCCGGCATTTATTGCGTTAAAATGTTTGGCTGGCTGCCTTCAACCCCTTTTACAATCAATATAGTCACTCTGGCTGCAACGCTGGAGGGAATTCTTTTGTCGTTTGTTTTGTCCGAGAAAATGCGCAGGACTATGTCGGAGAAAGAGATTGCTCTTGGGCAACTTGCCGAGGCACAAATGCATCTGGAAGCCAGTGTTCGCGACCGAACGCTGGCGCTTGCCGCTCGATATACATCGCACGAGGTGCTCAATCCGGTCTTTGCGCTGCGTTTAAAGGCTGAAAGAATACGCGATGAAATTTTGTTGGGTGCCAGCGAGGACGAGGTGCGCAATTTTCCGCCGGCCCCGTCCATTTTAAAAAAAGTCGGAGAAATGTTTCGCCTGATCGATTCGATCATCCACACGATCAGGGCAATCAAAACCCTCTCGGGAGATGGACTGCGGGAGGACATTCAAGCTGTCAGCATTGAGTCGGCGTTTGATGATGCGTTGCGCATGCTTGAAGCCAAAACCCTGAACATCCGGCCCAGCGTATCGGTTGACTTTGAAAATGATGCGCGTGTTTTCGCCCGGCGGTGCGATGTAGTTCAAATCTTGATGAATCTGGTCTCCAATTCACTCGATGCTCTGGTTGAAAGCGAGCGGCCTTGGATCAAGGTCACCACTCGGCTGGCTGTCGAGCAAAAGACAGGTGGAATGAATGTTCTTGAGGTCAGTGTATTGGACAGTGGACAGGGGCCACGGAAAGATATCCGTGAAAAACTTTTCCATGAGGGAACCAGCAGCAAGGAAGCGTCTCAGGGAATGGGGCTTGGACTTGCATTTTGTCAGAAGCTCGCGCAACGCAATGGCGGTTTTGTTGGATATGACCCTTCACATCCGCAGACGAGGTTTTTCTTTGTGCTTCCTGTTGCAAACTCCGATGCGGCCGATCCCACTCAGCGCGCGGCCTGACTTCCCAGTCACAGGCGTCCTTTAAGCATCAGGTTCCAGTATAAAATGGGCATCAGCGTTTTGTTGAAATGCCAAAGGGTACGACTCGTTGAAAAAGGATCGCCGTAAAAGCTCGGCAGAAGTTTTCCGTCGTATCCAATTTCAGGATGCATCGCCTGACCGACTTCGGTGAAGATCGGACAGCAGGAATAGCCGTTGTACTGAGCGGGAAGGGGAACTTGAGCTCCTTTTCGAAACAATGAGACAACGTTTTGGGCGACAATATTTGCCTGAGCTCGTGCGGCAGAGCCTGTTTTCAGAGTCGGTAGTCCGGCCACGTCGCCGAGGCCGAAGATGTTAATGTATCGCAGATGCTGAAGAGTCAGCGGATGGACTTCGAGCCAATTTTTGAAATGTCCTTCTGCATGTTGCAGATTCGACTCGATGATGAACTGCGGCGCTCTCATCTGTGGCGTGATGTTGGCAAAATCGTACTTAACGCTCTTAATCTTTCTTTGCGCTGCTGCTTCGCTTCGTGCTGTTAAGATGAGCTCCTGGCTACGCAAGTCGATTTGTGTGACCTCGTGCTCAAAAAGTACGTCGATACCTCGGTTGCGGGTGAGGTGATTTATCTTTTGCGAGAAGCCGGGTATCCCGAAGAGATGAGAATATGGTGTGATAAAAATCAGCCGAGTGACCTCGCGTACACCAGATTTTCTCAAAAGGTCGTCTGTCAGATAAAGCATCTTCAGTGGCGCGGAAGGACACTTGAGTGGTGTCGAGGGAATTGCAAAAACCATCGTGCCACCCAGAAATTGCCCAACCAGTGCCGAGCATTTTTCCAACTGGGTTGGATCATAGACTGAGCATACCGGATGCCGTCGGTCGTGAAGAGCCTCGTTCAAACCAACGATAGCCTCGACGTCGAGTGTCAGGCCAGGTGCAACAATCAGCGCTCTGTAGCGGATATTCTCACCACCGCTGAGCGTGACTTGCTGTTGTTCTGCATCGATGAGTGAGACGGCATCGCGGATCCAATCGCATCCTTCAGGAATGACCGCAGACATCGGACGCTGGATGTTTTTGGCATCGGATAAGCCGCTAGCAACAAGCGAAAATGACGGCTGAAAATAGTGACTGCCGGAAGGCTCAACGATAGCAATTTTCAGTCCCTTCAATTCGCGCTTGAGCCGCGCAGCAACGGTGATTCCCGCTGTACCTCCACCAATGATGACGACGTCAAATCCCTTCATAAGACCGGTCCCTCATTACTTGGGCTCGGTGATGCAACAGTTCATAATGAATGAAGTTTTAATGTCCAGTTTTTCCCTGTATTTAGGTACGACAATGAAGGCTTGGCTTGCTGCGGGCAATTGTCACAAAAAACTGGTCAAGGTCGCAGCAACTGGCGGCGATACCTCCCCTGTGCAGGGAGGAATTATGAAGTCTTCGATGCGGTTTTTACAAACGTATTTGTGCATTACGGCGTCTTGTTGGGTTCTTTTTGCGTGCAAGAAAGTTCCCGACGACGCGTCTGAGACTGGCGATGCGGACGTTGCCTTTGCTCCAGTTGCCGTCGGTGCTGCGTACGGAGTGAGTGTCGCGGTCGAGGCAGCCGTCGCTGTTTCTGCAGTGTATGCAATCGACTGTACCCGTCCGGTTGCGGCCGGTGAGGTTCGCTTCTTCTGTGATGGCGGGATGAAGCTCGGGCAGGCCGCTGTCGGGCTTGTTGTCCGTTCAGTGCAGTCTCTGACTTCCGCACTCCGCTGGTCAACGGCAAATGTCTTGGACTACCTCGGCACGCTGTCGGCACTCAAGTCGAATACTCTACTGAAGTCCGCCCTCATCGGCACATCGGCTCAATCCGGAATCGCGTCTGCGAAAATTTCACCCGCGATTCCCTCCGAAAGCGGACGCAAAAATCTTGCGTATGGAGTCAAACAGTCTGTGCGGATTGAGGACAGACAGAAGCGGACGTGTCACTATGTTGCACAGTACGAAGCGCGACTCATGCCACGCGAATACAAAGGCAACTGGGTGAGTGGAACCTCTATGCGGTTTTTTGCACGAGCCCCTTCGCCCGAATCGGCAGAGGCGATGGCTTTGCACCTGTGCGAAGAATATTCAACTGTGCACTTCAAGATTGCACCTGGTGTTGCGGGCATTCCACGCAATACGAACGCGTGCAGGAAACCCAGCTCTTCAGGCGCTTACAAAGAAAAATACCGCACAGCCGACATTGCATGCCCGGGGGTCAGGGCGTGTTCCAGCGAAACGGATTGCTTTGATCTTCCGCTCTGAAAAGGCTCAGGATTTTGGCGACTCGGGAGCGTTGAACATCGCAAGCATCGAAATGTCGTACGCCAGGTTGCTCCAGTCTGTCACGCTTGAAGAGACGACACGCGTGCTGTTGGGTTTGGAGAGGATATTTTCAGCTTCAATGATAATGTTCGCCGCATGAACAGATGTCTGCAGACGCTCATAAAACTGATCCTCTGGGAGATTCAGCTCGTTGAGCCTGCGTGAAATATTTTCGCTCGTAAAAAACAAACCAGCACCCGCAGGAAGATGCTGTTGACTTTGAGCCGACCAGTCGTGCGCAGCGCTCATCCGCAAGGACGGCTGACGA
>JBEDKY010000009.1:0-4758 GCA_041171905.1 Pseudomonadota bacterium | reverse complement strand
GTTCTTTGTCGATGAGGCCACGTAATAGACGCTCAGTCGCTTCCGCGTTTCGCTTTGTCAGTGAGTCGGCCGTACCAGCACTGTTTGCCTTCAATTTAGTGGCAGAGCGGGCGGCCAAATCGAGCAGCTGTTGGTCGCTGCTGCCGGAGGTGCGTCCGCAACCACCGACGGTGGCCAGCAGAGTCAGACTCGAAAAAGACAAAAGTGCCATGCGGATCGATTGATTGCGTCTGTTTGTTCTCATGCCACGCCCCCATGGGATGAAATAATTGCACCGTATATTCCAAGAGGTATGCTCGGAGAGTTTTCGAAAAGCTTGACAACTTTTATTAAGTTTCTGCAATTACTTAATTTTTTAACCCAAACAAGGGGGCTCTTCGACTCCCCTCCGCCGCCCCTGTTTTGCCCGATTTTTTAAAATATTTGTGGAGATTAAAAAAAAGGCGAACCCACCAAGGGATTCGCCATGCTCACATAGAGCGAAAGGGCTCGATTCCGCTCACTTGCCCTTCATCACCGTTGTGAATGCGGTGCTGAAGTAAACGTCGTAGCTGTTGCAACCCTGGCTGCCGCATTCCTGCGGTCCCCAGAATTTGGCTGTGGTGCGAAGCTCGTTTCCGTTGACGAAGCGGCCAGCATCCTTCAACGACCTGTGCTTCAGCGATATCTTGGTGACACCCGTTTCGGCCAGCGGCACCAATTCACCCTCGCCTGTTTTTCCGTCCTTGTTCTTGTCGAACCAGACGAGGAGTCTCCTGTATGCAGCGTCTTTGCTATCGATTAGGTTATCTCGGTTTAAGTCATACTGACCGAGAGCAGAATACCCCTCGCGGGCTTTCTTGCCGTTGTGTGCTAGTTTGGTGCCTTCGCCAAACAGCTCGTGTCCGCCGTCAATGGAACCATTTCCGTTCAGGTCCATTGCCAACAATCCGACGCCATCGAAGCCGCCAAGCCAGCCGGTCCGCTCCTTGACACCATCGCCGTCGAGGTCAAATTTGACTCGGCTCTCTTCGAGCGAACTGAACAACGGACGTCCGACGTTGGTAAAATCGAGAACAATCGGGGAAAACATTAGAATATAGTAATTTGACGTGCTGCCCGCACTTGCTCCCGAAAACGGGGTGATTTGGAGAGAATCATTGCATCCCCAAGAACACCAATTGAACCGCTGTGATGCCCTGAGAAGATTCGGCATTTTAATATCAAACACACCTTCGGCGGGTTGTCCGGTGAGTTTTGCGTTCGTGCCGACAACACTGGCCGAAGCTGTGCCTACGTTCATCTGGAAGCTGAATTCCGCATCACATTCTGAGCCCACACCCTTGTCGCAATTTAATGAACGAACTCGCAACTTGTCAGCTGCACCAAACACTCTCAACCACATGGTGCTTTGAGCGCTTGCCCACTGGCTGCGTGGAATGCTCCGGAAGTTTACCCAGCAGTTATAATTGGACCAGTTGCCTGTCCACCAAGCAACACCTGCACCCCGGCGTATATTGTTTCCGGAGCAAGCATCACTTGAATTTCTAAGCGCTGGAGCTCCAAAAAAGTGTTGAATCTCGGAAACGATGGGCTTGAATTTGGGTACCTCACGAGGCACGTAACCGATATCAGCGCCTGCCGCTTTCGTCGCAGCAACGAGTGAGGGTTCCCCGGAGCGGATTGCCAACGTCAGCATCACATCAAGTGCCTTGCTGAGTGCCGATTCCATTTTTCCAGTCTTATCTTGCAGGCTCTTGACGTCGTTTGCCGTTTTGCCGAACTGCGCGAGCTGCGCCTTCATTGCAGCCACATCTTTATCCAACTGGTTGAGACGAGCGTTCTGAGCTGCATCAGTCGCCTCGTTCGCGGCAAATCGTTTTTGAATGTTGACCATCGTGTCGAACTCTTCCTGACGCTCAAGTGCATCAAAGGTGGCGTTTACACCCTCGTTTATTGTAAACGCCATTTTGCCGAGCAGCGTATTTGCCGCGTCGGCCGGCGACACCTTGCCAATTTTCTGCGTGGGATTGCTCATGTTGGACATTGCGGAACTGATCGTCGTGTGTTTGCTGCTGAGCATTTTCGCAAAGCGCACTTCCAAATTTGCAAGCGAGGGTTTCAATGCGGTGACAGAATTTGCAAAGTCCGTCACCGTGCGCTTAAATGTATCATTTGCAACCAAACGAGCACGCACATCCCTCGACATTGCTGAATTACCATTGAGGACATCCAATGCCCACGCCTTGATTCGGCTCATGCATTGAGGATCGTCCGCACCTCCTTCCATTTTACGAATGGCTTCCAGCAATACGTAGTGATGCAAACTGCTTGCATCCGTCAGCTTGGGCTGTCGGAAGTAGAGAGCGTCCATCGTAGAACCGCGGTTTGCATTGATCAGCGCCGAAACATACTCATCTGCAAGAAAATCAAACGAGTCACGGCCGAATGCATTTGCGAAGTCGGCGTCAGCCTTTCCACCGCAGGCAGTCATAATAGGAACAAAAGTGGCGTCGAATGCCTCGACTCGGTTGACCCTGTTGCCATCGCGGGTCGGCTGTTTAGGCTGCAAAGCAGATATGAAGGCACGGCGAACTTCACCGAACAGTGACAAGCTCGTCACAAGCGGCCCCTTCGTAGGCTTACCGTTGACCATCACCTTAGTAACAGACCCTAAATCCGATGCAACTCCATCAGAGAACGCATTCATCGAGGATTCGTCCAACTTCAAATCCACAACTTCAACGAGGTGCCCAGACAGTGCACCTTCCATCGCTTTGTCCTGTGCCTTCATCTGCGCAATGTCTGTTGCGACCTTCTTGAAATTTTGTTGCACTTCAGCACCCAGATTCGCCACAAGCTTTTCAGCATTGGCGCCGACTTCAGCGATTCTCTTGTTGAAGTCAGCTTTCATTTCTTCAAGATTTTTGTTCAAACCGTCAATCTGACCTTGAGTCAACTTGAACTGTTTGGCTACATGTTCCTTTTGAGCGGCTACGTCGGCCTTAATAAGGTTGATTTGATCGGCATGCTGCTTGGACATCGCTAGTGCCTGATTGGCTATTTGCGCCACTGCCTTAATTTCATCCTTGAGTGAGGTTAGCTCCTTGGTCATCTGATCCTTTAAAGCTTGCTCGGAAGCAACAACCTCGGCAAATTGTTTTTGCACCTTTTCTTGCTCTGCCTTTAGATTGGCGTTCGTTTTGTCAACTTGTCCCTCTAGGGCAACAAGCTTATCGCTCAACTCCTTCTTGATATTTTGACTCATATACTCAAAATTGGCAGCCTGAGTCTTAACCTGCAGCATAAGGTCCGCGTTAACAGCTTCCTGTTTTGCCTTGTTGTCTGCAATCGCCGCAAACAGTGCATCGTCCTGCGTCTTCATATCACCGCGTACCAATGCAAGTTCTTTTGCCATGTTTGCTTTGATGCTGTCGATTTGTTTCTGGTAGTCGCTGATTGCACCACCCAATTTATCGCGCACATCATTGACGTTTGCTTCAACATTTTGAATACGCTCCGTGAGAGAAGCCTTTGCAGCATCAACTTCTTTTGAAATAAGCGTCTTAATTTCATCATTTGCGCGCAACATATCAGCGTTCATAATTTTGGTCACATCTTCCAGACCTTCGACCCGCGTTTGCAGAGCGAGCAGTTCACCCTTGGTGGCGTAGTTCTTTGCGACGTATGCCTTGAATTCCTCCTGAGCCTGAGCAACAGCCTCAACACGCGCAGCAACCTTCTGAGTCTCAAGTGCAGCATCCTCAATTTTTTTCTCGATTGCCTGGGCCGACGCAATTATTGCAGCCTCGGTAACTTTGCGTTCCTCGGCCAATCCAGTCTTTAAATCGTCAATTGTAGCGAGTGTTTTTTTGTCAATTTCCTTTAACGCACCCTGCAGTTTTGTAATTTCCTCGGCACTTGCATTCGCTTGACCCGCCATTGCAGCCTTCAACTCGTCCTCAAGCTTCTGCCGCGCAGCGGACTGAGCACCATTGAGTGAAGTCAAATCAGTGCTGAGCTGCTTGAGTTGCTCGGCACGCTGTGACTTTTCAAGTTCGAGCGCAATACGCTGCTCGGCAGTTGCGGCAGCCAGTTTGGCATCCAACGCCGCTGTTGCCTGCTCTTGCTCGGAAATCGCCTTCATCAATTCGGCAACTCTCCGAGCGGAATCTGCTTCTGCCTTCTTCTGGGTTTCAATAAGAAAGTCAATTTGGGCTTTTAAGTTTGCATTTCCGGCGTCAATCTTGCTGATGAGACTGCTATTCAGTGCTGAGAGTGCATCAGCTGACTCCTTTCGAAGTGCCGCCTCGGACTCATTCATCTTTGTTGCAAGTCGTTGCTCGGCATCTTTTAATTTTCCTTCAAGACTTGCAATGCTGCCATTGATTGCAGTTACTTCATTTTTGAGTTTCTCAGAAATTTTCCCGTCCAGAGCGGCGAGTTTATTGTCCATTGCCGCGCTCAGGTTTGAAAGGCCACTCGTGATTTTAGCATCCAATACGCTGCGAGCTTCCTTAACAGTTGAGTCCAAAACGCTGATCTTCGCGTTGAATTCACCACGAAGATTTTCAACGTCTTCTGACATTTTCTTCTCGATATTTTCAGCACGGGCTTTACCCTCTGTATCAACCTTTACAATTTGCTCTGTGAGTGCTGCCATTTTGAGCTGTGTCGCGACAGACTCGGATTTCATCTTTTCCGTGATATCCTGAGTCGCGGCTTTTAGAGCATCTGCGGATTCCGCGGATGCCTGATCAATCTTTTGTTCCAAGTCCG
>JBEDKY010000008.1:0-23837 GCA_041171905.1 Pseudomonadota bacterium | reverse complement strand
ATCCAGCACATCGCTTTGGAGGTAGACGATCTCGATGCGTGGCTGGCAAATCTAAAATCAAAAGGCGTTCAGATGATTGACGCCGAGCCACGAGTGGGCGCGCACAACACACGCATTGCATTCATCCATCCGCGCTCGACAGGCGGCATACTTGTAGAACTGACTCAGGAACTTAAAGGACACTGACATGAAGAGAACTCTGAATCGCATCTTTGCATCAGCAATCTCAGCAGGCCTCGCTATCGCTGCACTTTCAGTTGCGACGGTTGGATGCGAGATAAAACCAATCTCCGAACTCACCGCAGAAGACGGCGTTGTGCGACTGCGTGCTCTTCACAAAGACGAAAACTGGGAACGGCTGATTCAGGAAGTCAACGAGTACAAGAGCCGCTACCCTTATTCACAATACGCATCTGAAGCCGATCTTCTTCAGGCTGACGCTTACTTCAGAACCAACCGCCATCCTGAGGCGATTGCCAACTACGATGACTTTCTCAGGAGAAACCCAAGCCATCCGCAGGCCGATTTGGCACTCTTCAGAATCGCCAACAGCTATGACAAGCAAAGCCCTGAGGCGGTGGACCGCGAACAGGCAACAACTCAGAGAGCGATTGAAAAATATAAAGAATTAATTCAAAAATTCCCGCGCTCCGCACATACACCTGAGAGCGCGACGCGAATTGCCGCGCTCAAAAGAAGAGTTGCCGACCATCATATGTTCATCGGCGAGTTTTATCGGAAAAAGGAGCTCTGGCACGGAGCACTGACTCGCTTCCTTTTTGTTGCCGACCATTATCCAGATGTAAAAGAATTACAGTCGAATGCTCTGGAAAAGGCTGCTGAGGCATACAACAAACTGGCAGAGCAGCTGGAGAAAGACCCGAAGTCTGACGCACTGAGCTACTTCCGTTCCTCAACTCCGGAACAGCTCAAAATCAAAGCCAATCAACTACTGGAAAGAAGTAAAGCTCTCTCGGTCTCCACTGCCGGTTAGTTCCGGCAGATTTTTTCATCTCTCAAACTCCAAGCCAGACACTTACCCGCGCCGTCGGGTATGGTACAGAGCTTCTCAGAAAACACCTGGCAACACTTTTTAACTGCCTCATCAAAGCTCCAACCGGCAACACATGCGGTTCGGGCAGACACTATTCTCGCCGGAAGCTCAATCACGGGGAAAGAAACGTCAGGCATTTTACAGGCACCGAAAGCGTCGCTCATGCAGTCCACTGCTGCGTCATTCTGCTTGTTGATATAAATATTGATCAACTTCTCCCAATTCGAAATCTGTTCAGAGTTCAACTCTTCGTATTGATTCGAGTTTTGCGCGATGTATCGCAGGTCTCTTGCAAGCTCGGACGCCTGGTCTCTATTTTCAGCAAGCCTTTGCATGACGTACTGCTGCCGAGTCAGCACCTGTGGATTTGGCTTTAGATCAATGGGCGAAACTCCCGAATAATCCTTTGTAATGAGTTCGAGAGTCACGGGTGCACCAGACGCACCGCTCACGAGTGTGGGAAACTTGCGCGCAAAATCTTGAAGATCTTCAACCTGAGGAAGCTCGCCGTTGCCGCCTTGCCGATACATCTTCACGTGAGTCTTTGCATTCATGTTGAAATTTGAAAGTGCGGTATTGATCTGCTGTGATGCTTTCCAGCCAACTCCCGCTGCAGAAAGTGCCGCAGAAAACTGACGTTCTTCTTCAACTGAGGAAAAAGAAAATTCAAAAATTGCGAAGAACTCTCCGCCCGTTCTTCTACCATATACAAACTCAGAACCGCAGTGACGAGCGAAAGCGTCGCCGCCGGAAGATTTTAAAAGAACTTGTATCTCTGGTGTAAAGCTGAAATTGGATGCCAGCTCGAGCTGATTGGCAACCCTTGTGTGGACCATTAAATATTTGCTCTGACTATTTTTATTAATACTCTGAGCAAATGACATACGACCACTGTAATTTGCACCCGTCAATCCGCCAAAAGAAGCACTTGCCGATACATTCAGGCTTTCACGCAGCCGACTCTCGCTAGTAATCTCAAGAAGTCGAAATTCAGCAATTTCTCCGGTCACATTGCCACTCTGAGTTTTTAAGGCTCCAAGTGTGACACAGTGCCCCTTTGCCTTGTTCTCAACTGGGTTAAGACCCTGCCCCAAAAGAAGTGCGAGCGACGAATCCTCTCCGGGGACATTCTTGAATTCAGAGACGGCAGGCCCTCCTTTCCCGCAGGACACGGCCACAAAAACGATTGCAGAAGTCACGACCGTGCGAAAAAAAACCGAGCTACCTTTACAGTTAAAAAAACTCAACGCGTGAGAAAATGGGCTTCTCATTGTGGTGGTTTCCAATCTTTTTAAATGAGGAAGATGTGACAAAAATGACCAATAAGTCCCGACTCAAAACTAACCCCAAACGGAATAAAAATAAGTAAAATCAGTTTCTAGGGGCATCCACAAATTCCAAGAAACTGCCCATTCCTTGTCACTGGATATTTGCCGATATCACCAGCCAACGAACACATTTCATCGTGATTACTGACCAGAGTGGTGCAGACGCTACGCGGCAAACGCTTGCTCGGTGAAAATCCTTGGCAGGAAGCCGCAGAGGCAAACTGTTTCTCAAAATTAGCACTCACCGACTCCCCTTCGACGAGCAATGTTGACACATCAATCTCGTAATGATGGGGAGTTCCGGGAAAAGCTGCCTCAGGAAAAACAAATTCGTTGCGCAGTGTTGTTTGAATAAACCGTTCACCTTTCGCTCCACGGACCGGAACGCTCAAACGAATGTCACACTCAAGCGTATTCGTGAACGGATGCTTTAAAGAATAAAAGGCTTGAATAGTTCCATCTTTCATTGCTTTTGTGAATACATTGACGGTCAAATCAGTATTCTTGAGATGTGAGTGGTCGCGCAACTGCTGACTTCCGTCTGCCAGTTCCGGACCTGAACAAGCGAGCAACACTGAAAAAACAGCAAATCTTGACGACGAAGCGAGTCTTCTGAGGCCACTTTTCTGCGTAAGGGAGGCAAAAAATCTAATTGATTCGACTTTGAGTGTCATAATTTTCTCCATATTGTGCGGATTTAGGAATATGCTTGTGTTCAGCGCTTTTCTGGACACTCTTTGACATCAACGAGTTTGAAAGCGAGGCATTTACCCTCGTCACCCGGGATGACACAGATCGCTTCAGTCAGAGTGCGGCATCCGTCAGTGTCCACGTTTTCGCTTCTTTCAATACGCTCTGCTGGAGGTGCCTCGTTCGCTTTTTTTCTTTCCTTATCAACGCCACAACCAGAGGCAGTTGCAATTGCAGTCAGTGATAAGAAGCCAAGTGCAGTTGCCTGTTTTATTTTCATTATAAAAATTAATTTTTCCGAACCGAAATTTGTTTTCATTGAACAAGCTCCATAAATAGATTTAATTAGTAATTCAGACTGTTATTTTAAGGATTTCTCTGTTTCGCTTTTTATAAGTTCAGCGGCCAAATACGAGCGCAACAGAACGCGCGATTCTTTTGCGGAAAGTCTCTCCTGCCAGGCTGCATCACCAAGAAGCAGACCATTTGCCGGGACAATGTGATGCGCTGAGTCTTTTGATTTGACATTAAAGTTCATCATAATTCCTCGGTATTCAATTTTTTCAATTTTCACGATCTGGTCGGCAACTCCATCGGTACGCAGGAGTAGATCTTCTGCGGTAACCTCGGATGCCTTCTTCATCATGTGAGGAGTCCCGTCTGAAAGAGCGACCAGCACGGGATGGGCTGGACTCAAAATCACGCTGCGTCCACTTTGCGTTGTAAATTTGAAGGAGGGTTCCTTGCTAGGACCGAAGGTCAATCCATTTATCTCGCGCGCCGACTGACTCCAAGGTTGGCCGTATGAATCCATTGATAAAAGTGAATATCCCTCAGTTTTACGAGAGGCAATCTGACTTTGGCCTGTGGATTCAGTTTCCTCTGGTCCGATAAAAACTGTTTCCTTTGCGAAACATCCACAACGGCATTTATAAGGGATCTGATTCTCAGACACCGGATACCAATAACCCGGGGGAACACTACCGAAGCATCCACCGATAGCAGCGCAGCCATCAGTTTCGTTGTTGCAAATGAACATAGCTGCATTGTTGTCGCCTGCGATCACACATCGAGTGTATGGAGCCTCAGGCAAATCACATAGTCTGTGCCAATCAACCCCGACGATACATCGAGATTGGACTGCCATTGCGTTATTTGAAAATGAAAACACAATTGGGGAAGCTAAGAAAAGCGTGGTTATTTTCATTCTAATGAACTCCTTTGAATTGCGATGAATTGAATTTTTTATAAAGCTTCTTGAATAACGGCTCTGATTCTTTTGAATTCACATGTAATTAACATTGGCATTTGAAAGACTTTCCGTTCACCGAAGAAACGAAATAATAGCCATCAGGTACTTCACCTGCACAATTAACATCGAGTCTGCATTGAATTGAGTCTTTGCACATGAGGCTACCCAATGTACCTACAGAACATACTGGGCTTGGATGATTTGGAAGCTCACAAAGCCGATGCCAGTCTTCTCCAATGACACATCTCGAATGAGCAGCGAATGACGTATTTGAGAATAAAAATGCGACCGCAGGAAAAATCATATGCGAATTTTTTAAAAGGCGTTTTATGACGAAGTTCATGTCTTTCCCAAGTTAATTTTTTTATTGTGATTTTATCTGTTCAGATTTTATATTCGGGAATTATTTCCTTGACCTTCTTCCGGGCTTCTTCGATGGGCATTCCGTTTTGCGAAAGGCGAAGGACAGTCTCTGCAGCAGCAACCCTGCGAAGTATCGGATGAGCTAGCTGGGAAAGAATTTTTTCTGAATTCTCGAAATCAATTGCAATGAGAGCACCCAATAACTCGCCGCGTTCAGCAAACATTGCACCGCGGAGCTTCGGGATGATCGATTCAGATGGTACGACTTTTGCGGTTTCTATTGCTATTCTGAGAGTTTCAGGATCGAATCGTGCCCGGTACACGAGGTAATCGGCATACGCAATTCTCGTGTGGACTTCGGACTCTGTGGATGGAGGATTTGAAAGCTTTGTTGTGATTGCCCTGACACCCGCCAGACCTCGCTCATTAAGCCGGGACAGATGCGTTCTTGATGCTTCTTTATCGAGTCCTGCCAAGAGCAATCGACCGAAGACATTGTCGACCTCTGCAAGAAATTGGGCTGCTTCCCGCGGTTGCAAAACTCTCTCTGGTCTTATTTCTGTCGCAACTTGCCTCAATTGACGAGTGTCATCTCTATCGTCACTTTTTGATTTTACGCTATCTAGAAGCAAGTCAGTCGACGCTTTTTGTCCGTTCGCTTCCTCTTCAACGGCTTTAGAAACTCTATTGGCGCGAACGTTTCCGCCCACGAGGAAAGTCCCCACTCCCAGCACACCAGAGATCATGAATATAGTGACTTTCTTTTTATGTTTCATTTTTTTTCTCCTGCCGGATTCGAAGTCGGCCATCATGAACCGATTCAAAAGTGCAAGAGCAATCGTCGTGCCAAGAAAGAAAGCGACATGCGAGAATGCAAAATCTCAACAATTGTGGTGACTCTTCATGAGAGTGGAGTCGACTGGGTCCGTTTTCCGGACAACTGAAATAAACTTTCGCCCGTGCTTTGGCTCAAAATCAGACTGAACTGGCCGTATTTCAGCCAATCCTGCAATTGAACGATAGTTAGATTGCCGAAGTATGCTGCATGTATTGAAACTTATCGCCGCTGATGTGCGGCCTTGAGCCTGTCCTTAATCGGACCTGCTCCAATCAGAT
This sequence comes from Pseudomonadota bacterium, assembly GCA_041171905.1. Taxonomy (GTDB): domain Bacteria; phylum Bdellovibrionota_B; class Oligoflexia; order Silvanigrellales; family Silvanigrellaceae; genus RFOM01. The sequence goes on along the minus strand of JBEDKY010000008.1, from coordinate 18,034 downwards.
AGACTTTAAAAAGCCCACTGCTTTTGGAACGCACAAACCCAAATGGATTGTCGGTAGCGCTGCCGATGAAAACGTCGATGTGCTTTCCGTGTAGTGCACCGCCGGTGTCGGCCGCGTAAAAATAACCGTCGTGTATCGCCTGCGCACCGTTTGGAAGAATGATTTGTGTGCCGCGCGCCTCAGGAATGAATATGACAGACCCATAGGGAACATAAGATGGGTCAACTGCAATTGTCCTATAGGGCACAAGTTGATATCCCATAACGCCATCACCAAAACTGCTTTTGGCCCGATAGAATCTTGAGTAGGCCAATCCCGGCAAAGACACGTAGTCGGAGCAGTCCGCCTGCTTAAAGCTCTGACGACTGCCCGCATAATTGTAAACAGCATCGAATCCGTTTGAATTTACAACTCGTACCGAACCTTCCAAAGCGGCATCGCACCAATCCCTTCGTGACAGTGTGACACCCAAGTCATTTCCGTTCATATCGAGCAGGGGAATACCAGAATTCCCGCGGTGCTGAACCGTAGGAATCCTGTAATAAGTTGCCCAAAGAGAGAAGACATCGATAATTTCACGATCGGCGGGTTCACCGAGGCGGAATTCCAACGTGTCGCCCACGGAGTTCGGATTTTTCGGAGCACGAAATGACTCAAAGAACTCGCGAGACCAGCGCATAGTGTCACACGCAGGTCCACCTTTTGCTGCGACGCAACGATCGTGCTGTGATTTCAAAAATGGTCCGTAGACGTTGTTTCCGCTGTAGCAAACCTCGAGTTCAGCATCCCACTGCGTGCCGTTCGGGCACTTGCCTGTTCCACGAATTCCATGTGCAAACTCCCTCTGCCAGTGCAGACCATCACACGGCGAACCTCCGCCGAATGAGCGGCACTTTTCAACCATTGCGTCGCTGAATGGACCCAGGACACCCGATCGACCTTCACACAGATGGTAGATTTTTTCGAAGGTATAACCTTCCGGACAATAGAAGTCATCCGGACCAGCTTCTCCACTAAGTCCAAAGTTCTGCTGATCAGCCGGCGGTGCAGTCTCGGGTGGTGGAGCACAGAAAACCAACAAACCGGCTGTTCCAATCAGCACAACCCGAAAGAGCAGAGTCATCCATAAATTCAATTTATTCATCACGAGACAGCCTCCTTTCCTTCTACAAAATCCAAATCGGAGCCGTGAGTTTCACGCAATGCAAACAGAGCAGCAAAAGAGCAGACAAAAGCTACACCGAATGCGAGCCACGTCCCTTTCATGATTTGCCCTGACGCGGCGAAAGTCGAAACGATAAAGTTGAGGGGAACCAATGAAGCACGCACAAAATTAGGAACAGTCGTCGTTGCTGTTGCTCGCAGATTCGTTCCAAAACTTTCCGCAGTCGTCAGTACAAACAGCGCCCAGTATCCGATCGCGATGCCGAGCAGCGTGAGGGTCGAGTAAAAAAGAAACTGGCTAAAAGCACCAATAGTCAAATGCAATACCGAAAGGATGAGCGCGGCAAACATAAACCCGCCAATGACCTTCTTCCGACTACCTGCATAGTGAGTCAGTGCACCAGAGCTCAGATCGCCGATGGCCAATCCGATATAAACGAGCATCACGGCCGTAGACGCATGCACAGGAAATTCAATCCCTCGCGCTCTTGCAAGATCTGGCGCCAGAGTTGCGAATATACCGACAACTAGCCAAACAGGGATACCCAGACCTATGCATGAAATGTAACGCTTGAACAAATCACGGTCGGTAAAAAAAGAAAAGAACGAGCCCCTCGAGTATTTCCCGGACTCAACAATTTTCGCGAATATCTTTGATTCGCCGGTTTGCATGCGCACAAAGAGTAGCAACAATCCAAGCACACCACCGATGCCGTAAGCCCAGCGCCAACTCAGGTATTCACCAATGATGCCAGCAGCCACCGACCCGAGCAATCCAAATCCCGCAACAACGCCAGCGGCGGCGCTGCGCAGCTCTTTGCCCAAAACTTCACTCACAAGTGTAATGGCGGCACCCAACTCACCGGCAAGTCCGACGCCGGCGATGAACCGCAGCACACCATACGTTGTCGCATCGTAAACGAACGCATTTGCCAAGTTGGCAAGTGAATATAACAAAATGGAACCATAGAGAACTGAAACGCGCCCGCGCTTGTCACCAAGCACACCCCAGATGACACCACCTACCAACATGCCGATCATCTGCAGGTCAATCAGCCGGAAGCCCACAGACAGAATGTCTGTCTCAGCAATGCCGATATCTACAAGACTTTTTTTGCGAACTATACTGAACAGAATGAGGTCGTAAATATCGACGAAATAGCCCAGTGCAGAGACAACCACGACGCGGTTGAGCAATGTAGGTTTCGCAATTGTCCCTGACTCCATTCAAGCCTCCGTGCCTAAAAGTCAGGACTTTTTAGCGGCTCAATCTGACTTCTGCAAGAGGAGGGTCCGCAAGCGGGAAAGTTCGACTCGTCTGGTCTGGACGTCAACGATGTTATCAATCTCACGAGATGTTTGCGATTTATCGGAAAACTTTTGAGCCACAGCGAGTAACGTGTTGAGCCTCTCTAAATCAAGCCACTCAGCCACTGGAGGAATTTTTTCGCCATCGCGAAAATTCAGTTCGCACAAACTCAACTCGAATTCCTTGCCTGCATCCTCATCAGGCGTGGCGATTTTTGCAACCTTCAGCGGAAGACCCTGAGTGCGGCAGACTGTTGGACGAACCTCATAAATACCGCACAGGTTGTCCGAGAGGAACACGCAGCGCTTTGGTTCTTGCTCTCCCGCTTTCCAATTTTTCGAAATATCTTTGCGAGCATCAACAGACAGACCCGTAAACCAATCTAAAATCAACTGCGCCTCAACGGGAAAGACTGTAAGATGGGCAATGCAGCACTGACTGCAACCGCGTCCGCAATTCATCTCGCTCGAATATTTTTTAAAAAAATTGTCAAAATGTGCTGAAACGTTCTGCTGCAACGAAGCAACAGGAGGTGTTTTTTTCCCATCTGTCATCTGTTTTGCCTCCATTGGGCTAGATTTGCCGCGAAAACACTTCAAGAGAAAGCACAAATTGTGCAAAATTAAAACAGCCGCATTCTTAAACAAAAGGAGCCGTTTGTGCTGAGATCAATTGGCTTGTTCCTTGCTGCAGGTATCGTTTGGCTATTTCTCTTTTCTCTTCCCATCGGACAGGGAAAAACGCTGTACCAGCTCGGTCAGCACTTCATTATTAAAACCTCACCAGTCCAATGGCTGGGCAACAAGATTACGACCGGATACGAGGCAACTCTGGAAGCTACGGATGAGAAAGCCGCTGAATTTCAGTTCCGCGAGCTTCCTGAAAAGCTGACCCGCCGCTGATTCATTCCAGCGCGATGGTTGAGTTCGGAAATCTGCTGGCAAATGGCCACGGAAGAACGGACTGCAAATCGCGCTCACCGCGCAAAACCGCAATCAGCCTGTCCAAGCCGAGCGCATTACCAACACACGGATAAAGCCCGGAGCGCATCGCCGATTCAAACAGCGGGTCGCGGGAGATATCTTTCCGCTCGCTTTCAACCAACGTCACGCGCTTGAGATAGTCCTCGTAGTCAATCAGTTCACGATAGCCGTTACATATCTCAACTCCACCGATGTATGCCTCAAAGCGATCGACAACCCCGCTCATCTCTGAGTTCTTGGCGGCAAGAGCACCCATCTGCTGCGGATAGTAGGCCACGAAACATGCCTCTTTCTGTCCGAGAAATGGCTCCACAAATTCCATGAACAATTTGCAAAAGACGTCATCCCACGTGTCTGTCGGTACAACAGATGTACATTTTCGGGCTGCGCACTCACGAAAAACCTGAACATCTGACATATTATCCAGGTCAATATCCAATATCGATTTGAACATCTCTTTGACTGAGAAAACTGGCCACGGCCGCTGCGGGAGTGAAACAGCGCCCAAAAGTCCTGCGGCAATACCTGCGATGAGCTTCTCCGTTTCACGAATCAGGTCTTCCAGTGTCCCGCCGATGCGGTACCACTCCAGCATCATGAATTCGGGATCATGATGTCGAGAAAGCTCGCCCTGATTCCTAAATGCATGCGTCAGCGCAAAAATTCTCTGCACGCCTTCGGCAACAATTTTCTTCAGTGAAAACTCAGGACTGGTTGGCAACTCAAGCTGCCAGTTCTGCCCCTTGTGATCGACATACTGAGTTTTAAAGGTATTCAGATATCGTTCAACTCCCCCTGAGAGAACCAGGTGGGGAGGATCCAGCTCGAGGTAGCCCGACGAGCGAAAAAACGACCGCGCGCGTTCTATGCCCAGATTCCTCTGAGTCAAAATTTCAACTCGTTTTGACGTCTCCGAGAGAAAAAAAAACGTGCCGGAGGGATTGTTAAGCGCACTGAGTTGGGCTGGTGCATCAAGCGGATTTGCAATACCACTGAACTCCCACTGCGCTCCATCTATTCCGGACTGAAGTTGCAGATCACCGACCTGTAAAAAAATCTCGTTGTCCCGATATTTAGAGACTGGCATGTGTTCGCCAAAAATTCCGCCAATAGTGAAGCTGTAAACACATCCCTTTTGCAGGGCTTCAGCGTCGCAGCCATCAGCCAAATGAACAGGCCAGATGACTCCCGACGCATCACTGAAACCCGCCTGGCCGGCATGCATAAAATAACGGCCCAGTCCGCGCCGGAGGCGCAGACTGCGTGTATTTCTTAATTCAAAGTGTTCTTTGAGGGAGTATGCTTTCATCTTCTGACAGAGCGCTTACCGGTCGATTTTCCGCTGCTCTTTTTAACTTTGGCTTTTGCAGCAGACTTTGATTTAGCACCCTTCTTATCTGAGGAGCCGGATGACTCCTGAGAGGATTTTGGATGCAACGCCTTTGCGACTTCTGCAAAGGCGGAACCAGGTGTAAAGCGCTGTTTGTCTTCATCCCAGTCGCCGGCAACGAATCCTGTCAGCAATTCGAAGGCTTCTTCAACGCGGGTCACCGACCACACGTGGAATTCTCCGCGCTCAACAGCCTCACGTACCTCGCGTTGCAGCATTAAGTGCTTCATGTTTTGGACGGGAATAATGACTCCCTGCCGGCCATTGAAACCCTTAATTTTACAGACACGGAAAAAGCCTTCCACTTTTTCGTTGATGCCGCCAACGGGCTGAACTTCGCCGAACTGGTTGACCGATCCCGTCACCGCTATGCTCTGGTCAATTGGTAAATTAGCCAATGTACTCAAGATGAGAACCATTTCAGCCAGTGTTGCAGAGTCACCGTCGACGCCGCTGTAATTCTGCTCAAAACAGATCGTCGCAGCGAGTACGACCGGGTCTTTTTTGCCAAACACGGCATTGATCCAGCTGGTCAGGATCGAAATTCCCTTGTTGTGAATCTTGCCAGACAACGCCGCATCGCGTTCGATGTTTACAATTCCCGGCTTCCCTTTGTAGGTGCGGCATGTGATGCGGGTTGGCATTCCGAACGACACATCACCAAGGTTGTAGACAGCCAATCCGTTGATTTCACCCACGCGGCGTGAATTCGCAGAAATCAGAATATCACCGCGGGTCACCATTTCGCTCAGGTGGTCCTGCACCAACGCCGAACGGAAATATCGCTCGTCGACAGCCTTTTCAACGTCATCGCGGGTGATCCGTTTGGCCTTGCGCTCCTTCGCCATGAAATCAGCTTCAATTGTCAGGTCTTTGATCAGGCTGAAACGGGTGGTCAGTTTGTCCTGATCATCAACAATACGGCTTGAAAATTCGACAATGCTCGAGATCGCCGAAGCGTCGAATGGCAGCAGGTTCTCGACCTGTGTTCTGGTCGTTACGAAGTTGATGTAGTCTTTTATGGTGTCTTCGTTTCGCGGCATCTGTAGATCGAAGTCTGCTTTGATCTTGAAGATTTTATTGAAATCTTCATCAAACTGATAAAGCATCCGGTATATCCAGTCCGAACCAATCAGCACGATCTTGACGTTCAACGCGATTGGTTCAGGCCGGAGTCCACTGGTAGGAAGAATGCTGTATTGCTCGCCGAGATCCTCGATGAACAGTTTTTGATTTTTGAGCACACGCTTCAACGTTTCCCAAACCTGCGGATTGCGCAACACGTCAATCGCATTGAGGACAAGATAACCTCCATTGGCACGTGCAAGCGCGCCTGCCTTGATCATCTTGAAGTCTGTCGTGTAGATGCCGTATTCAATGTTCTTTTCAATCTTTCCGAACAAGTTGTAGAATGTCGGGTTGGTTTCGATGACGATCGGAGCACCCTTGGTTTCCGTATTATCGACGAAAACATTCACGCGATAAGGCAGATAGGCGTCGCCCTTGCGCAAATGGTGCGGAACGGGACTCTCATCTTCTTCGCCGTCTTCGTCATCGTCCTTCGCAAAGTCCTGAATATTTTCGAGCAGGTGCTCCTTGGCTTCGTTCAAATAGTTGAGCACGGAAGGATTGTTTGCATATTCCTTCAACAGTGGCTGCATAGCCGCGCTGACAACATAATCGCCGATTTCGGAACGCAGGGATTCAAGCTTGTGCTTAGTTTCATTCTCAATTGCCCGCACCTTGCGCGCAAAATCGAGTACTTCGGGTTCCAGCTGATTTCTTTCCAGCTCAATTTTTTCTTTCTGGTCGTCACTCAGATCGGCGTAGTCCTTCTCGGACAGCGGCTTGCCATCAACAATCGGCACCGTAACGATCCCCATTCGGGTCGACTTCACGCCGAAATTCATAGCTTTCGATGTACGTTCGAGCTCACTGAAAAGTTTCGCCTTTTTTTCGTTGCTCGAGTTGACCGTGGAATTGACGTTATTTTCATATTCCTCGGATTGCAGCGCATCGGGAATCTCGGTCGTCAGCTGCTCGACGAGTTCATCCATGTCCTTCTTGAACTTCTTTGCCAGACCGGTCGCGACTTCAATCGCGCGCGGTGATTCTGTGTTCTTGAAGTTGTAAACATAAATCCAGTCGGATGGTGTTTTTTGTGTTTCGGCGGTCTTTTTCAAAAAACCCCGAATAACGCTGGTTTTGCCCGTTCCTTGCACTCCCGCGACGTAGATATTGTATCCGGGCTTGGTGACACCGAGACCAACTGTAATGGCGCGGACTGCACGCGCCTGCGAAATAATTTCGTAGTTCGGCACTTTGGTCGCGTTTTTGGACAAGGTCTGATTGTCCAGATCGCTTTTTCTGAAAACTTCATCGGTGTTCAAATGTCTGAAGACCCGCTTCGTGCGGCTCAATTTCGAATTCACCGGAAATTCTGTATCCCGCCGGGAAAGGAGCTGCAGCGTCACCGTCCCGCCATTGTGTCCCGAGGCACGTCCGCTCGTTTTTTTAACTTTAGCTGCTGACTTTGGCTGGAGCTTCTTTTTCTGAACAGTTTTTTTCTTCACGACACGTCCTGCGTCTACAGGTTAATTCAACTCTGTGTGATTGCATCAAAATTTTACAATTACCGCAAGTGCTCTGGGCTGTTGGGCGTCAGAGCAGCCGCTATCGTCCCCGAAAGGGCGCGGGTTTGTTTGTCTGAACGCGTTGCGCAGAGATCACATCTTCCGCAAAAGGAGCCGCTTTGCAGCCGAGATGCACCCGAACGAGGCAAAAAGAAATTTTCAGCTGGAACCATCCGACACTGCTCCGCTGTTACAAATGCCGAGAGTGCCTGCAGGCTGTTACTTAGCGCCCCGCGCCAGTGCTGATAACGGGGAATCAGTGTATGCAGATGTTCAAAATCGCCTGACAGCAACACCGAATGTACAGCTTGGGCGATTGGAATGAAATCTAAGGTCAGTTGTTGCTTTTCTGAGTAATAGCGAAAAACTTCTAGAACTTTGGGCGCGGCGATTTGCAAATCCTCACAGATTTCATTGAGTGCAAAGCTGTCAATGCGAATTCCTACCTGCGCCGCGGCATCTGCAAATCGAGCCTGTATCCATTCAAGAACCATCCTTCTGCGTGAGGGGCCGACAGGCAATTCTGCGAGCAATCTGATCATCATCTCAGCGTTTGGAACTTTGAGCTCGATCCAATCGGAACGAGTTGACTCCAAAGCTCCACCACGTCCGAGCATCGACAAAACAGCAACCAGACTCTGGACAGCCTGTTCAACATCCTTCTCCTGTTTGAACGATGATGCAAAAAGACTCATCAGCCTGCTCTTGTGAATCAAGCGGGTTTGTCCCTCTCCGGGCATCAATGCAGACAAGCGGCGCATGCGTGAAAGCATTTGCCCGACTTCGGGCATCGTCTTATCAAACTGAAAAGCACGTTTTTTAGGATCCGATCCTGACCAGACAATCACAGCTCTGGACGACTCGCCCTTGCGGCCTGCACGCCCCATCATTTGGAACATTTCTTCCAGGTTTCCTGGGAATCCGACCACAATAATAAGTTGAACATTGGGGAGATCGATTCCCATGCCGAACGCCAGCGTCGCGCAAATCACGACCGGACGCGCAGACTCGCGCAGATATTCTTCAACTGACTTTCGCATCTCGCGCGGCAGTCCCGCATGATAGACAACCGCATTGAATCCCTGCCGTTTGAGCTCCTGTGCCGCCTTTTGACATTGCTCACGGCGGGGAAAATACAAAATCGATTTTGTAGATTTAGTTTCACGAACAATCCGCTCGACTTCCTGCCAGCGCTGGTCCTCGGAATACACCCTGAAAGACTCTACATGGATATTGTCTCTCAGCGGTTTGTCGACAAGCTCGAAGACCGAAGCAGGTTCGGGAAAAACCATCTCGCGGATGAGTTCTCGGCTCTGCCTCGAGGCGGTTGCTGTCAGCGCGAGAATTCTTGGTACGTCGAGCTGCTTCAACAGGCCCGCCAGCTGACCATATTCAGGGCGAAACGAGTGTCCCCACGTAACGACACAATGAGCCTCATCTACGACAACCATCGCGAGTTTCAATCTGCGCAAAAGCTTCTGAAAGCTCGGCAAACAAAAACGTTCAGGACTGACGAACAAAAGCTTGGCATTACCTTGCAGAAGGCTTCTGTAGGCTTGCCGCCGCTCGTCCTCCGACTGTTCGGAAAAGATGGTGGCAGTGGCGATTCCAGCTTCCAGCATGCGTTGCTGCTGATCGCGCATCAATGCGATGAGAGGGCAAATGACAATCGTGATTGATTCGCGAAAGAGCAGACTACCTAGCGCGTAGAGCAGCGTTTTTCCCGCACCGGTCGGCAGCATCGCCAGAACCTGACGCTGTGACTGCAATGCGAGGAAAACATTTTTTTGTTGCGGACGAAGAGAACTGAGGTTGAAGTGCTTCGCAGCGAGGCTTTCCAAATGCGATAGAAGCACTTCGCTCTCGACCACTTTTTGCCTCATTGTTCTGCAAAAATTATTGTTTCGCCTTACCTTAACAGGACCTGCCAGAAGAGCAACACGAGTGCCCGCAGTTGGCCGGATTTTTTAGACTGTGTATACTCTCGAGGCGCATTCGGAGGACTCGAGATGCCCATCTGGCTGAGAATCGGATTATTAAGTGCAATTGGCTTTTCGCTGGGCTTCGCCGGCATATATGCGTTTATGAACGAGGGCCAGAATGCTGCCGCAGACACCGACGGCAAACCACGTGAGCTTGACTGGGCCGCACTGCGTGAACTTGACATCAATACTGGCAAAATGAGCAGCGTGCTCAAAGAAGCGGACGGTAGAAAAGTAAAAATCCCCGGCTTCATGATTCCGCTCGAGGACAACCAGAGCAATGTGACCGAATTTCTGCTCGTGCCAAGTCCGATGGCGTGTATTCACACACCACCTCCACCAGCCAATCAGATGGTGACGGTGCGCATGGCAGGTGGTCGGAAAACAGAAATGACATACGGCCCAGTGTGGGCACAGGGCCGTCTGAGAATTTCCGATGTTCAGGGGCCATACGGTAAATCGTCATATGAATTGTTGGGAGAAGTGATTCTTCCGTACCAGTGATACCGACCTACTCAGCGGAATCACCACAGTCCTGCCTTCGGTTCTAAATCACAGAGCGACACCTAGCGTTACGCCGATGTCGTAACGGACCACCTGATTGATGGTGTTTAAGTCGGAGATAACCTCCGACACACCGCTCTTGCTAACGAGTTCAGGACTTTTGAGATGCTTGTTTTCGAACTTGGCTTGCGGAAAGTTGACTCCCGCACCACCATACAATGACCAAGTGAATCCAAACGTCGTCAGCATTCTGTAACCAACATGAACAGCCGGAGAAATGAGCGTAAAATTTTTCTCGGATTCTGTGCCGGCAACATCAACCGTGACCTTGACCTGACCCAAATAAACCTTGCCGCCCAGAAAGACCCCACTGAGCGCCTGCATCGGATACAGCCGAATTTTTGGGGCCACCAGCATGCTTTGCGTTGCTCCGCTGGCGCCTGCATTGTCCTTGACTGTCTTTTCAGAAAAAAGCAGATCCGCGCCAAAATTCATCGTCTCGGAACCGCGAGTCTCAAACTCCAGCCCAAACCCTTTGTTGATCAACTGAGCTGCATTGACTTCAATCACGTGATTCGATTCGGAAGCTCCCGGAGTGTATCGCTTGCCATAGGTCGGTTGTTCACCCATTGGTGGCTGATATTCACTCTGCGCGAGAACATTTCCGGACCAAACGAATGAAAGAGCGGCAGCAGAAATTGCGGTGAAAAATTTCATAGCAGGGAATAACCTCCACAGAGAATTAAGGGTGTCTTAAATTAGCGCACGTATCGATAAATTTAGCAGCGTAAGAGGGAATCTCCGCAGCATACATCAGCCTCGTATGACCCCGCTTTTCATCGACGTGCGTGAAGAGCGCAGAGGGAATTTCGGACATCAGGCTCAAGGCGCGCTCCAACGGAACTCGCTTGTCACGCGCCCCATGAAACCAGAGGACGGGCGTTTTAACGTTCTGCAAAACACGGCGCTGCGCGAACGTTTCATGCACAAAATTTGCCAACTGCACTTCCTGATCGATACCGATTCTCAACCGGATAGGGAAAGTCTTCATCTGCTTTTTTGCAGATGGTGGCATCACGCCCGACAAACCGTAGAATGGAACAACGCCGAGAAAATCTTTTATCCAAGCTGCTGGACTCAACACTGTCCAACGTTCGCGTCTAAATGAACCATCATGACACGTATTAACAGTCGGACTTACTGCGATCACTCCGGCGATGATTTTCGCACAGTCAGCCCTCGAAGCTGCCAGTAATCCATACGCGGCACCAGCTGCGTGACCCATCAAAAAACAAAGCGGCCCGTGACGGTTGGGAGACAGCTGAGTGGAGCCCGCCTCGCCATATAGCTTGTGCAAAACAAGAGGAATCGATCGCGACGCGGCTTGCATGTCCAGTGACGATCCGCCGTGAACCCCGTGCCCATCCCAATCGATCGAAAGAACGTGCAGTCCCCGAGAATTGAGCGCTTCGATCCAATGCCAATAAGGATAGGTGGAGTCGAAGCCCAAGGCGTGACACAGGATGACCAGCACAGGCTCACCGGGACGGGCCTCCTTTGGCGAGGCAAGCACGCCTGAGCCAATCCCGTTCGCAAGTGGAATCGAAAAATACTGAAAGTCCGCGTTCTTGCGACAAACCTCAGGAACCTTTCTATGCGAAGACTTTGCAAAAACGGCTTCCGGCATGCTCATGAGTCTCTCAGCGAGCCAACTCGAAACATCTTGCATTGGAGTCTTCCCTCAACCGTCTGAAAAAAGAATTGATATCTTTAAAATCTGATTATAGCTTGCCGCGGACTGACGACAAGCATACCCCCTGAAGGCATGTCATTTTCTGTGAGGAGACTGGCCGTGACACTCGAGTTCGACTTGAATTCAACAATGCAGGACGTTGAAGGCAACTACCCATTCGCTCGCGCAATGCTGCATGCGAAGTTCCACGTAGGTGGTTGCGCTTCGTGTGGATTCGAACCCAATGAGACAATTGCCCAGGTCGCTCAAAAACATGGCAAAGATGCAGCTTCCATGGTTGATTCACTGAATCAAGGCATCAAGGACATGCTGGAAGCTGAAATCGATGTTCACGCTGCCTCGAAATTACTCACCAACCCCGAACGAGCACTTTTTGTTGACGTCCGCGAGCAGTGGGAATTCGAAATCTGTAAACTTGGCGAGAACGTCATGTTGCTCAACGAAAAGACGATGCCGCTGATTTTTGAACAAGGGCGCAAAGCTCAGCACGTCGTCGTTTATTGCCATCACGGCGTCAGAAGTTTGAATGCCGCACTGTACATGCGCCAAAATGGACTTCCGAATGCTGTTTCTTTGAAGGGTGGCATCGATAGATACGCTCAACTCATCAATCCCTCGCTGACTCGATACTGAGTCCCGCCTCTGGAACATTTGCCTCTTTCGGTTCATCATGGACCAACTCAAAACCATGATGAATCGCACGGAGGCAAAATTCATGGGCGCGAATCGGTTTTTAGGTGCATTGGTACATCCCGCTGGAAAAACCAAAGTCAGTGAAAGCGACCGAGGAATCCGCATCGGTCAATTGGCCGAGTTGGGCTTCGACATCACTGAACTTGCTCCTGAAGTGTCAGAGGACTACGAGGTCACGGCCGGCAAACCGCTCGAACGCGCGCTGCTCATCTCCCAAGCCCTCACTCAAAGAAGATATTCTTACGTTTGGGCGTCGCGTGGTGGTTTCGGAACGACCGAACTCATCCGATTCCTCGAAGCAGCACTGCCTCCAATTCTCCCACCAAAAATCTTCATCGGATTTTCGGACAATTCATTTCTCGGAAACTATTTAGCCGCCCGGCATCCAAATTTGACCTACATTCATGCCAACCATGCTTTTGATCCTTCGCTTCTGGAGCACCAAAATCGCGACAGTGAGATTCTTTTCAAACTGATAAAAGGCGAAAAAGTTGCAACACAGAATATCAATGTGCATCTGGCGGGCGAGCGGACTTGGCATGATTGCAAGATTTCAGGCCCCTGCATCCCTTTTAATCTGAGCCTTGCAGAAAGCTTTTCTACGCTTCGGCACGTCTCGCTTCCAACAGGGTCGGTGCTGTTCCTTGAAGACATTAATGAAGAGCTCTTTCGAGTTTTGAGAAAGTTCGATTCACTCTGCAATTCAGGACTCCTCTCGCAATGCTCAGCCATTGTTGTGGGGCAGTTTACCGCTTGCCCGAAAGCCGACGGCAGCTTTGCAAGCGAAGATGAGATTGCTCACTTCTTTGCGCGCAAAACACAGATCCCAGTCGTTGTAGCCCCCTTGTTTGGGCACGATAAGGCTCGATTGCCACTTGTTGCCCACTCTGAAACCTCGATTGAATTGCGCAACAACAGAGCAACCCTGACGATAAGTTTTGATGCGAAGGAACGGCCCGGACTTGCAACCAAATTTCCGGCAAATCTTTTTCAGCCAACTTCTCAAAACCCAAACTCAAAGGCGAAACTTCACTTTACCGGCGTGGGTGGCACGGGCATGGCTGCTGTCGCAGGTTTGTTCGTATCGGCGTCACATGAAATTTCTGGAAGTGACAACCCAATCTACCCGCCGATGGATGAAGTTATCCGACATATCGGCCTGAATCAGGTGATCGGATATCAGTCGGACACACTGGCGCAGATGCGACCAGATGCTGTTGTTCTTGCTAACGTCATCACAAGACGCAATGCAGAACTCAAACCGAATCTTGAAATGGAATCTTTGCTGCGTTCAGACATTCCCACCATGAGTTTTCCCTCTGCGCTCAGAAAGTTTTTTCTCCACGATGCAACAAACGTCGTTGTCAGCGGAACGCATGGAAAAACCTCGACTACGAGCCTGATTGCACAAATGCTGCAGGATTTGGGCCAGGACCCGTCATTGTTTGTCGGCGGAGCTCCAGCAAATTTTCAACATGGCTTCAAACTTGGAAGGAAGAAAATCTTTGTTCTAGAAGGTGACGAATATGACTCCGCTCTGTTCGACAAAGGGCCGAAGTTTCTTCATTACGAGCCAAAAGTTGCCCTGATCAACAATATTGAATTTGACCATGCTGACATCTACCCGAATATCGAAGCGATAGAGGACGAGTTTTATAGGCTCGCCTGCCTTACCCGCGACAGGGGCGGCATAGTCGTTGCAAATGCGGATGACCCCCGCGTCACCAAAGTCGTACTCCGCTCTCAGGCTCCAACACTTTGGTTCGGAAAATCAGGCAAACACTGGGGCCTCATTAACCTTGATACATTGAGTGAGGGCTCCGAGGTCCTGTGCAAATCACCCTCGGGTGAAAAACTGAAAATCAAGCTTAAAATGTTTGGTCAGCACAATGCGATGAATGTGACTGCAGCCATGGCTGTAATGCACGCACTGAGCATCATTGAAAAGCAAAACTTGATCGCACAGACCGATTTGGAAAAAAATCTTCCAGAAAAATCTTCACTGGAAGCATGGGCCAAGGCTGCCGGTACATTCAACGGAGTCAAGAGAAGATTCGAGCTCATCGGTCAGGCTCGCGACGTGGTGGTTTTTGATGATTTCGCCCATCACCCGACAGCAATCGCGACAACACTCGACGCGTTCAAGGCATATGTACAATCCAGCCGCCGTCAGGGTCGTCTGATCGCATGTTTCGACCCACGCAATGCAACCATGAGACGCAGTGTGCTGCAGGATCAATTGGCGCAGAGCTTTGCGGCAGCTGACGTTGTGATGCTTGGCAAAGTGCCTCTCGATCTTCGCCTCAAAGAAGGTGAGGCTCTGGACGGAGCCAAAGTCGCAGGACTCATTGGCAGCAAAGCGACTTATTTTTCGGACAATGACGTTCTGCTTAAAAAGCTCGTTGAAATATCCAAACCGGGTGACACAGTTGTATTCATGTCGAGCGGAGCATTCGACGGACTTCCCCGCAAACTTTATTCGGCCTTGGAGCAAGCATGAAAAGTAAATGCCAGCGAATTTTTGGAACGCTCTCTATCAGGTTGACCCGCACGGCGCTGGCATGCGTGCTTTTGACAGCGACAGGCTGCAAAACCACTGACAAAACTGCTAACAAGTCTTCAGAGGTCAATTCTCTTGATCTTCTGGGAAGAGAGCCAAATCAGCCACGTTCAAGCGTCGAGTGGGATAAGGTTGTAGAACAACTCGCACGCGGTCCCTTGTCGGAAGCCGAGGCAGATCTCGCGTTCCTGATCGCAGAAAACTTCATCAACCAGAAGCAACTCGATCCTGCGACCCGCCTAATGAGATCGGTCTTCAACTCACATCCTACGCTGGTTTCTGGAATTGAACTCGTGAGGCTCACGACACTGAACGGCGATTTGACCGAGGCTGAACAGATAGCCAGAAAACTTCAGCTCTTTTACAACAAGAGCCACGAACCTGCATTGGCGCGAGCTTATATCGCGCAACTGAAGGGCAATCGTGATGAAGCAATTGAGATTCTTGACGCTACCAATAAGAAATACCCAAAAAACGAAGAAGTTTCCGCGCGCTACATTGCACTGCTGATTGAAGCAGGAAAAAAAAGCAAAGCAAAAGACATTTTGATCCAGGCCATCCGATCGATGCCGCAGTCGCCGTATTTCCTGCTGAGACTGGCAAAACTCAAGACGGAAGAAAAACAATACGGTGAGGCGAAGAATCTGCTCGATAAGCTGCTAAAACTGTCACCTGAAAGCATTGAAGGATGGACACTCGCAGGCTTTATCGCAACTCAAGAGAACAATGGAGCTGCGGCCGAAAAATACTTTCGCGAGGCATACGAAAAACAACCGGAAAACGATACGCTTGCGCGTTATTACGTTACACAACTACTTAAGCTCAACAAATTTCACGAGGCCCGTCGCTTACTCCTCAGACTCGAAGCTGCCTCCGAGGGTGAAGAGGCACTCGATACAGATCTCACTTTCCAACTTGGATACGTACTCTTTCAACTGGAAGATTTTATAGAAGCAAGAAAGCGTTTCTTGACACTAGTCGACAAGGCGATCGACAAGGACCGTTTGTATTTTTACGCAGCCCAGTGTGATGAGCGTCTGAAGAACAACCAAGATGCACTTGCTTTATATAGAAAAGTCAATCCGGCGAGCGATGTTTACAAGGTCTCGCTTCAGAGAATCATACTGCTGCTCATCGAAGACGGAAAATTTGATGAGAGCGAAAAATTATTGAGCGAATTTCAAGAGAAGATGGGCAAAAAACCCAGTGAGGAAGATTACAAGTTTCTCGCCAGCTCCTATTCCAAGTTGAGGCAATTCGCAAAAGCCCAAGCTTTTGCCGAAAGCGGTTTGCTAAAACACCCTCAATCTGTCGATTTGCAGTATCTGAAAGCTGCATACCTGGAATACACCGTCTCGAAAGTGGCCTCCATTTCGGCTCTGGAAAAGCTTATTGCGGCTCATCCAGATCACATCCAATCACTCAACCATCTCGGTTATACCTTGGGTGAATCCAACCAGAAGCTTGAGTTCGCGTTGGCGCTCGTCCAACGCGCGCTCCAGAAGGAACCAAAAAACGGGTTCTATCTGGATTCTCTCGGTTGGATTCAATTCAAACTCAAGCAGTTCAAAGAAGCCGAAAAGTCGTTGATGGCGGCACACTCACTCGAACCGGAGGAGCCTGTCATATTGGAACATCTGGGTGAACTAAAGCTCGCTAATGGTGATTATTCAGCGGCTCTGAAATATTTTGAGTCGGCGATGAAAATTTTTGACAAACATCCCAAATTCAAGATTGAAGCTGACCTCGAATGGTCAGCATCCCGGTCTCGAGTTGAAAAGCGTATTCAGGAAATTCGCCGCAGGGCCCTCTCAGTAGGTTTTCTTTGATAATGAACAGCCACCAGATTCTGTTGCCGGAATTATTTCAGGCCCTGCGCACGATGTCGGAAATCGATGAAATCGATTGGACGGTCGCGTCCCGACTCGCTGAACACTGGAAAATGTCGATTGCCGATGTCCTATTGGAAATTCATGCCCTCGACGAGACAACAGTTGCAAAGGCTCTCGCCCGTGCGCACGGTCTGCAGTACATTTCGGGTCAGGAAATCACATGTGATTTCTCGGACGTCGACACCGAACTCTTCAGCGACCTGCTCAACGTCGGAGCAGCCCCTCTAGACAACAACCGACTCGCTGTTTGTAATCCTTATGACGACCATCGCGGCCATCTTGGCAGTAAAATGTGCGAACGGGAAATGGTCGTCACTGAAAGAAGTCTTCTTTATGAAGCATTGCGCAAGCAAAGTCTGACAAATTGGGTTTGATTGCGGGTTGCAATCTAAAACTCCTCTGCAGCCAAGTGACTCGCCTCATTTAAGTTTACACTCAAGCAAAGAGAATTTTTCATATGGAAATCTCCTGTCATGCTTTTATAGCCACAAGTCTGGACGGCTTTATTGCGCGTGTTGATGGCTCAATCGACTGGCTTGAGCAGGCGAATTTGCGGATACCCGCCGGTGAAGATTGCGGGTACCAATCCTTTTTCAACCAAATGGACTGCCTCGTTTTGGGGCGCAAGAGCTTTGAGACGGTTATAAAATTCCCACAATGGCCTTATGGCGACAAGCAGGTCTTCGTAATGAGTCGCAGCGGATTTCGACCTGCAGCCGGTGTTTCCGTACCTGCAACAGTTGAGTTTTCAGAGCAAAGCACAACTGCACTTCTCACTCGTCTTGAATCGCAGGGTACCAAGAATGTGTACATCGACGGAGGTTCGCTGATTCAAAGCTTTCTCAAAGATGACCTGTTGACGGAAGTAACAATCACACGAATTCCCATATTGTTAGGCAATGGAATCCCGCTTTTTGGGAATCTCTCAAAAGATGTTCATTTGAAGCTGATTGAATCGCGCCACTGGACCTTTGGATTTGTTCAGGACAGGTATTTGATATCTTCAAGATGACACATCCACTCAACCTTGGATGCAACCATTTTTAGGAACTCAGAACAAAAAAAATCCCCGAAGGATTTCTCCCTCGGGGATTCGGAATAAAAAGGCTGCACCGAGCTACTCTCCCACAGTTAAAACTGCAGTACCATTGCCGCAGGCGGGCTTGACTTC
>JBEDKY010000007.1:0-9612 GCA_041171905.1 Pseudomonadota bacterium | reverse complement strand
GGCTTGCACCCCCAGCGCTCAGGTCGAATGGATTTTCATAGAGCGGGGCGCTTTTGCGCAATGGCTGGGCCGACAGTCCAGCTGGCCAGAGTGCCGCACTCATTGCGGCTGCCAAACCGAGTCTGCGCAAAAAAAATACCGTGCGGACATTTTCCGCGCCTGACCATGGTGCTAGACTTTTGCCGTAAATTGCGAAATTCATGAACGGAGTATCGGTTGATTCCCGTGCAAATGGAGACAAAAATTTGATGCACCAAGGACAGTTGAAAGTTCCACACAGAAGTCCGCTCGCGTCAATCTGTGCCTATCAGGGAAGACTGCCGAAATTGCACGAGAGTGTCTTTCTCGCAGACGGAGCGCGTGTGATTGGCGACGTTGCTCTGGGCAAAGATTGCAGCGTCTGGTTCAACACCATTGTGCGCGGCGATGTGCACACGATAGTCGTCGGCGAGCAAACGAACATTCAGGACGGTGCGGTCATTCACTGCACTTTTCAGAAGGCTTCAACCACAATCGGCAGCCGTGTCAGCATCGCACATCTTGCGATGATTCATGGCTGTACGATTGAAGATGAGTGTCTCATCGGCATGCAGGCGATTGTCATGGACGGCGCCGTGATCGGCCGCGGTTCGATTGTCGGTGCCGGCGCTGTCGTCACGCAGGGAATGAAAATTCCGCCGCGCAGTCTTGTTCTCGGTGCTCCTGCGAAAGTCGTGCGCGAGGTGAAACCCGAAGAGCTCGCCGCCGTTTTGGCGACCTGCGACAGATACATGGAATATACAAAAGGTTACAATTTCGTCTGAGTTCCTGAAGGAGATGTGACGTGGATGCAATGCTGCCGAGCCGCTTGGGTAAACTGAGAATCATATGTTCATTGCCACTTTTTTCAGATGCCATCTGTTTGAAAAAACAGTCGGCTGCAGAGCATGGATTCACTCAGGTTCTGTTGTCGATTGCACTTGCCCCGCAACTCGGCTTGAGCAAGGAAGCGGAGTGTGACCTGATCGAAATGGCGATTTTCGCCGAATTGCCCAAAGCTCTGTTGGGTGATCCGAGTTTTTATCTGCGCCAGCGGCATCCGGAAGCTTCCGCGCTTTACAAAGAAGTGCGTGGTCGGCTTTTCAAAGAAACCGAAGACAGTTTCAAAATGAAGACTACCCGCTCGCCTGAGCTTTACGGTCTGCACCAGCTGATCGATGCATTTGCGGCAATGTTGTTCATCGAAAAGGAATGTCTTCTCGGCAATTCCTATTTTCTCGCGGAACGTTATCGCACGCACTATCACCAGATGCGACGCAGTGCGTTGGCGGGTGAATCCTTGGCCAGTGTGCATCCGGCACAGAGAGCTGATTCCGAAGCCGAGCGTGCGCGCAGGATGGAGCTCGAGACCAGCGTCGACTGGAAAAAGGCCGTCGCCTTTCTTGACGGACTTTGTGACGATGCAACCCGCGCGCGCCTTGAAGGCGGAATCGGTGAATTTTCATCCACGTTTGTCGGCATGATGGAAAAACTCAAAGAGCATTACCGCTACAAAGGGTGGAGTTATTTATTTCCCGAAAGCGTCGGCGAGCATACCTATCAGGTTGTATTTTTGTCGAGAATTCTCGCCTCCGCGCTGGGTTTGCGTCCGCAGGAGCGGATCGATCTCTACCGTCTTGCAACAATGCACGATCTTGCCGAGGCCTATGCCAGCGATGTGGTTTATCCGGTTAAAATTCGCGAAAAAGACCTCGGAAAAATGCATGCGGATCTTGAAGAACGGGTGATTGAGGACATCTGCACCCGCCTGGGCTTCAAACTCTCAGATGATGGGTTTTTGGCAACGATCGTTGAAATCTGCGACAGGTTTTCCGCGCAGCTCTATTTCGACAGAGAAAAGCGAGGTGGCAACACCCATTTCAATGTGCCCAATACGTCGATGGACCGTACCCGCGAGAAGTACCGCGCCAAGCATCCCGAAATTTTTCTTGTTCTCGACGAACTCTGGGAGGAGTTTCAGGGTTGCTTCGGCACCGCAGCCAAGCCTTAATCTGAACTCCCAAGACCGCTTTGGAAGTCCTGAGCGGTTTGGCGGTTTTAGCTGTGATTGCTGTATTTTATTAGGCCGGCTTGCAATTTGGCACCCTGCTGGCTATAAGCATCCCACCTTTCCGATGGTGCTGTGGCGGAGCGGCTACGCAAACGATTGCAAATCGTTTTCACAGGGGTTCGAATCCCCTCGGCACCTCCAAAATCTTCGCTCAATTCAAAATACCAACTTGCTCAGTAAAAAACTCAATGCGGCTGCAACCGGTATCATGCTGAAACTGTAGATGAGCAGTGACCTATACGTGGAGCTTTGTTCCTGAGTGTCCTTGATTTGAGCAAGGCAAAGTGCACCCAGCGTTGAGAGAGGGCTGGCGTCGACCAAATGCGACCCGACAGCAACGGCAATTGTCGTTGACTGCGCAATGCTTGTTTCGACGGATTGTGCGACCGATTGAACGATCGGCATAAAGACAGGCAGGGCAACTCCCACAGAGCTCGAAAATGCGGACAACAGCGCCGAGCCTGCGGCAAAAGCGGCCGGCAAAAGTTGTGTTGCGATGCTTTGTTGAGCCAGCGTTGCGATAGCATCTGGCAAGCCGAGACGGCTCAGTAATTCGATGTATGTGCTCATGCCACAGACGAGTATCAAGGTGGGCCAAGGGACGTTTTTGAGATTTTTTTCAGGTTCCACCAGACCGAAAAGAATCATCAGCAGACCACCCATCCAGCCGATAAGTCCGACGTCGGCAAACCGGCGTGGAATTGCGAGAACATGCGGGTCGAGAAGCGACTCCCAGAACGGCAGCGCCAGGACACAACCGACAATAAACAAAATGGCAAGTATCGTTGCGAGCGTGGCGGTTTGCTTTTGTTGCCTGTTCAGCCGGACGCTGCTCTCCGCAGCACTCTCGTTTGTCGCGGTCGATGTGCTCTGATTGAGCCATTTTTTTCCGCCGAGAATAAAAAAAGAAAAGATAGTTGTGAAAGAAATGCAAAAGAAAACTGACCAGAAAATCCACCAGCGCATCGTCGAAGGTTGCATGTGCCTGCGCAGGATTTCGCTGTTTTGTATGAATTCGTTGGTGAAAATTCCCGGCAGAGTGAGTGGAGAAAACGATGCTGCATTGGCAGCGCCGACGAGCAGGAGGGTCATCAAAAATGTTGACATGCCGATTTGCCGCGCCAATGGAATTGCCAGTGGGGCAAGAAGGGCAATAGTTGCGATGTTGCCGAGCCCCAGTGCCGTGAGTGAGGCGACGATGAGAAAAAGAACGACAGGCAGCAGGCGCGGAAATGGCACGAACAGGCGGAGGATCTTCTGCAGCAGGTTGTCGATGAGACCACACGAGTTGAGTGTCGTAAAGAAAAATGTCACTCCGAGCAGAGTCAGAAACAACGATGTGGGAAAGAGTGTCGACGCTCGTCCGACGTTGCCGTCGGGAATCAAGGGAACGGCGAACAGGACCACGACCAGCGCGGGGATCCCGGCATTCACCTTTGAGTTGAAAATGGACAGGAGAAGAATGGCTGCGAAAATGAGTGAGAATGCGATTAGCATGACTCACTCGCCGATGGTGATGAATTTCGCAGCCTCGAGCGCAGTTTTGAGTGCATCGCTTGCGGACTCTCCGGTGGAAAGTACAACACCCATCCGCCGACCACGCGTTGCGTTCGGCTTACCGAAAATGCGGACGTCCGTGTTCTTCAGGGAGAATGCCCGCTCCAAACCTGAGTATTTTGGAATTGCGATTTCGGAGACTGCTTTGAGGGCAACGCTCGCGCCGTCGGAGTGGCGGTGCACCTGCATGATTGGCAGTCCTAAAATGGCGCGTGCATGCAAGGCAAACTCACTCCAAGTCTGTGTCGCCAGCGTAACCATACCAGTGTCGTGAGGGCGTGGACTGACTTCGCTGAACAACACCCGACCGTCTTTGAGAAGAAAAAGTTCGACCCCAAAAAGTCCAAGACCTCCGAGTGAATCGGTGATCAATCGAGCTATTCGTTGCGATTCCTGCACCTGTGCAGAGTTCATAGCATGTGGCTGCCAGCTTTCGACGTAATCGCCATCCACTTGCCTGTGACCAATTGGATCGCAAAAAACAGTCCCGTTCACTGCGCGGACGGTGAGCAGGGTGATCTCACTTTCAAAGGGAATGAACTCTTCGACAATCACGCGTCCTGCTCCGGCACGCCCGCCATGTTGTGCTGTTGCCCAGCACTCAGCGAGCTGATCGGCAGAACGCACGACACTCTGTCCCTTGCCGCTTGAGCTCATGATCGGCTTGACGACGCAGGGAAAGCCGAGACTGTGGCAAGCCTGAGCGAATTCATCGAAAGTGTCAGCAAAGATATAGCGTGCAGTGGGAAGATTCAGTTGTTCAGCGGCAAGCCGCCTGATTCCCTCGCGGTCCATTGTCAGACGCGCGGCACGCGCCGTGGGAACGACATTCCAACCTTCGCGTTCCAGATGTTCGAGCTCCGCTGTGGCGAGCGCTTCGACTTCGGGAATGATGACATCAGGACGGACGGATTCTACTGCATGCCGAAGGGCGTTTGCGTCGAGCATATTGAAGACACGGCTGAACTGCGCGACCTGCATAGCAGGAGCATGTTCGTAGCGATCGCAGGCCGTGACTTCGACGCCCAAACGGGTCAGTTCGAGGGCGACCTCCTTGCCAAGCTCACCGCTGCCAAGAAGGAGTGCCCGTCGGGCTCCGCTTGTGTAAGGAGTGCCGAGCGGAGTTTTCATTGACGGCGCTTTTGGAACATCTGCACCAGCATACCGCCGTTGCATTCAGATGAGTTGGAAATTCCTCTCACCAAAACGTCTTGCTGAGCTGCAAGGACAACGTTATCCAAAATTGCTGCAGGTTCGCTGCCGAGGTTGCAGAGCAGAGCGCCGCCGGCATCTTCGTAGGCAGCTGCAGATGTGCTGACGCGGAACAACGCTGTGCCGGGCATGGCCGAATAAGTCGACGACTGCTGGAGCGTGCACATCATATCCTGATTGGTTGCCTGATCGTTGAGCTTGACCCAGCGATACTCTTCGATGTTCGTTTTGGTGATTGTCAGTGAAGAGTAAAATTCGTTGTTTTGGCGCATTTGGTTGAGGCGTTGAAGAACAGCGGGCGTCACTCCGTTATCGCATTGTACGAATGCGAAATCCCATTCACCCAAGAGAGTTGTCGTGTCCATGGCAGGCGTGCGGTTGCCGCCAGGCGCTGTTGGATTGTTTGGAGCCGTAGGAACACCCGGGAAAGTTGGGTTGTTCGCAATCGGGGTGTTTCCATTATTGTTGGGAGCGCCGCCAAGGTTGTTCGGATTTTGGGGTTTGTCGGCGCAAGCGCCAGCAATGCCGTCAGGTTGTTTGTCGGTCGCAGGAGTGGTCGGCACTGCGGGAACGTTAGGGTTGTTTGTTGTCGGCGGGGTTGTTGTTCCACCGGGGATACGCACGAAATTCGCGGTGTTGGTGTTCACAGCGGGAGTTGTTTTGCACTGAGTGTTGCCATTGGAATTACCAGAGGAACTTCCGCATGCAGAGATAATCAATAATGAACTTGCAAAGATTCCGGTTGCGGTGAGCTTCATGAGGCAACTCCTGATGGCTTTGGGGTTTGTCCCTGAGCTACCAGAGTTTCGGTCGATAGGCTAGTCGACGGGTGTTGAATGGGTTCACCCGCCGAGTTCGAATTTTAACTAATTATTTCAGCGACAAGATGAGATCAGTTGGGCAGTTCGACGAGGCGGCTGCCCAGTGCGATGACATTGTTGCTTGCGTCGTAACCTTTGATTTGGAATGTGCGCGCGCCACCCGTCGTGATGATTTGCTTGCTTGTGAGTCGCGAGCCTTCCCCCGAGAACAAAGGTTTTTGCAGCCGATCGATGAAGACCTCGATGCGTGTTGCATTTTTCGCCGTCACGTCGATCACAAAAGCACGCCCTTCGGCACGCGTCGCCTGCAGACTCACGCTTCCCAATTCGTTGTTTTTCACAGGTCCGAATTTGGCGAGTGCGTCGGGGTCTTTGTCCATGTGCACGAAGCGGTATCCTTCCTTTTTCATGATCGCAATCATCCCCGGATAGGTTCCACTGCCAAGCAGCATTTGTCTTGTTTTTTCGTGGATATCGTGAGCGAGGATAATGAGCCCGTGCTTGGGACCCTTCGCCCTGATTTGCGCCATGTAGTGATCACCGCATTTTTCCGCGCTGAGTTTCTCACATACCGGCTCGACATCGCCGCTGACATCCCAGAAAAAAGGACCGATGTATTTTGAGAGAGTTTTGTTCACTTCGTTCAGACTGTTGACCTCTTCAGGCAACTCTCTTCGAAAGAAGTTACCGCCCGGTGCGCGGAAAAAGAACGGGTCATTATTTTTATTCACGTAAGGTGCAATCAGATTGTCGGTTTTCTGGATTTCCATGACAGCATAGTCAGTGCCGTCGCAGGCAATGCATGCCACGCCGTTGTTTTTACGTTTGTGATCCCAGGAGTGATTGGAAATGATGGTCGCTGGTTGGCCCGCAAGCGGACCGGATGTGAATTGAAGTTCTGCAATCTCTTTTGTGATTGTCGGATAGCTCTGGATGTTGATACCAATCATGAAGTAGGCGACGGGAACTTCGAGGTCGCGCAATTTTTTTGCCAGAGCCAATGATTCTGGCACGGGACCGTCATCGAGTGTGAGCGCCACCTCCATCGGCTTGAGACCAATCTGCGCACCAGAGGTTAGCGAGTTTTCAAATCCAAGAGCTTGCTCCTCGGCAACTGGATTCTTGGTTTTTATGCAAGCTGCCAGAACAGGAATCATTGCGCAGACGACGGTAGAAAATTTTTTCATGAACTCGGCTCCCTGTTAAACACGTTCTGTTTGTGTTCGGCAACGGAAGCAGGTCGCTCAAGGGGAAAAACTTTCCGCCGTGAAAGGATTACCCCGCAGAAATCGTATGTGCAGGGTGCACGACGGTTAGAACCGTGTGCTTTGTTCAACGTCCTGTGCGCTTTTCAAGCCATTCCAAATCGCGGACGACGTCTGTGCGCACACGCGGGCTGACCGTGATTGTCCTGTCTTCGAGATAGCTGAAGGCGTGAAAGTCGAAGCGCAAGCTGTTGAATTTGTGACAAGAGGCACAGCTTGTGTTCGGCACGAGCGTGAGGTTGCGGTCGGAGACAATGTTTTTCTTCAAAGCGACTTCCATCGGTGAAAGAAGGACGCGCTGTCTGATTTCCTTTGCATCCCGTTCATTCATCGTTTCCAGTGCGTCATGCAGAAGAGGATCATCCCTCATTTGCGAGGCGCGCGGAGCGGGGCCGAAATCAAACAGAGTGCGTCCGTCTTGCGCAGAGTGGAGCTTGATTTGCTGTTGAACGAGAGTTCCCTTTTCACGCAGGAACTGAAGGAAAATCCAGTCATCCGACTGCGGCGGTTCGCGTCCTTCTGGCAAAGAGAAACTTGTCATTTCCTTGATGGATTCTGCATGCGCGACTTCCGCAATGAAGTTTTTCAGACGCGCAACAAACTGTTGCGCATTCACAGCGTTGTTGAATTCGGGTCTTTCGTTGATTTTCTCGTAGGCCGAGTCGCTAAGCTGCCCAGTGCGCAAGGCAAGAGCCTTGCTGACGAGCGCGTCGCTTGTTTTGTCGCGCAGACGAACGAACTCTGTGATTTCTTCGACCGACAATTCCTTTGCTGGTTGGGTCGGATTTTCTTTCATTGCGCGGCTGATTTTTTCAAGGAGCTGTTGCGCGCGCGCGACTTCGGCCGCTGGCAGTGCGAGCTTCGCGGAAAAGTCGTAGAGCGCGTGGATTGCGCGGTCGTCGGCAAATGCGCTGAGAATCACCGCGTATCTGCGAAAATCCTTGAGGATCGGCTGCCATACGAGTCTGACTTCAGGCCAGCAGAAAACCTGAGTGTCGATGCTTGGAATCATGCCGAGCGGCGCGCAGGGAGCAATGCGCAGGCTCACGAGAGTCCAGTCCGAGTAAGTGTTCTCAGTTTCGAGCGCGTCACCTACGGGTGTGCTGCGGTAGGCCGCTTCAACTTGGCCGAGCAATTCGCGCGGGAGCAGCGAACCTTTCAACGGTGCGACGACATCCTGCGCTGCAATTCGTAAATCTCGCTGTGCAGGAAGAACAATCGCAAGGTCAGCCGGCATGACTTTGAAGGGAGCCGTCACAGCCGTGGCATAGATTCCTAGCCCCGTGAACAGCAGCGTTGCGTTGAACAGTGAGAGGGGCCTCAGGAGATTGCACTTTTTCAGGAATTTTATCAGCATGATCAGCTCCTTCGTAACGCACCAACGGGTTATCCGGAGATGAACGGGCAGGCAATCCTTATTTTATGTGAGACTGTTTTAGCGAGATTTTTCGCAATCTTGCCGAAAAGCGCCACATCACAAACCGGTGCGCGAGAGCCTGCGTCAGCAGATACACAGGCCAAGGCAACGAAGGTACAAAATCCAGCACCGCTGCGAGAACCAGTCGTTGGTGGGCAATGACACGGAACTCGAGGCGCGAAAGGGGATTCGAATTTTCTTTGCGGAGCAAACCCCGCCGGACAATAAAAAGTGCGCGTTCTGCATCGCTGCGATCGGGCATGAATTCGAGTTCAAGCAGGGGTTGAGTCCAACCGCGCAGGTAAAAACCGACAAGTGAGCCATCGGCGGATAACCTGAGTTTTAGCAACGGCAAGAGGAATTTTGGCAGCCAGTGCGCATAATCTTGCGCAACCGACAGGGCCGTCCAGTCGGTCGGCAAGGGCATTCGTTGGATGGAGACAACGTTGTCTTCTCTTTGTGGAGCACCCACCGGCGCGATCGACTGATGACCGATTTCGAGTTTTACACGTGGCATTTCTGCCTGATGAAGTGCAGCCATCAGCGGAATCTTTGATTGTGTGGTTGAAAAAACAGGAGCAGTCCGGCCGGGCAGCATGTCGACGAGCAAACTCTGGATGAGCGGAGAAACCAGCTCGCGCTTGGCTCCCGTGATGAGCGAAACCCAGAGCCGCGAGAGTTGCGGCGGCACTCCGATAAATGGAATGAAGAATCGTCGCAGATTCATTTCGTTGGCGGCCCGCCTCATGAGATTCCTATAGCTGATTGACTCCGGGCCTGCGAGATCGTAGCTGCCGGCGGCAACTTCAGTCGGGTCGAGTGCGGCCACCAAGGCATCCACCGTATCGCGCAAGGCGACGGGCGAGCTCATCTTTCCTGTCCAGCTCGGGCATACGAGAACTGGAAGGCGCTGGATGAGGCGGACAAGAATAAGTGAGGACGAGCCTCCCGGTCCCAAGATGAGCCCTGCACGCAGAGCGACTGTGTTGTTGCATCGTCGCTGCAGAACTCGTTCGACTTCCAACCTGCTGCGCAGGTGCGACGACAAAAAATTGCCCGTGGGCTGAATGCCTCCAAGATATATAATTCGCTGTAATCCAGCTGTGGCTGCAGCGCGCGAAAAGTTGTCTGCAATGAACAAATCAAGGTTGTCATAGTCACCTTGGGTCAACCGTGCAGAGGGTGACATGCTATGGACTAGGAAGTAGGCCGCATCAGCTTCGTGCAGGGCAGATTCAGTTTGCTTAAGTG
>JBEDKY010000006.1:0-14842 GCA_041171905.1 Pseudomonadota bacterium | reverse complement strand
CGCCGCAGGGTTTCAAGAGTTGCGAACCGGTTCTGAGAAAGATTTGTTCGAGTGAATGTTCGTCTGTTGCAGGAGGGGCGTTGTCATCTGCGTCGGTGAGAACACTCCAGCGTCGGACGCACAGGTCTGCGACGTCTGCAAAGAGCAAGGCTTCGCGCGATTCGTTGGACTGTCTGAGCATGTTTGGAAGTGAGTCAGCTGCTGAGGTGAGGTCTGCTGCACGTGGCGGTTGTGATTTGAAGTATCCGGCGAGCACATGAGTGACAAATTCTCTTCCGAACAGATTCTCGCAGGCCGCAAAGACAGTTTCTGACAAATTTGCGGTGATGCGTCCCAGATAGCTTGCCTGATATGTTTCAAGACGGTGCAGGTAGCTTTCGTCCACTAAGTCAGACAGCACTGTCTCTGCAACATGCCGATCATCGAGAGCGGTCAGCCATTCCATGAAGTGAACCTGATAATACAAAAATTCCGTTGATTTTTTTGATTCAATCATCGAGGACTCCGGAAATTCCGAATTCCAGTTCACGAAGAAGTGCCTCAAGCGACGCATTCGGGTCGTCATTTTCGAGGATCACAGGAATATCAGCTTTCTGTGCTGCAACTGTGCGGCACATTTTCCAGACATCGTGACATACCTTTCCATCGTGAGTGTCAAATAGAAAGTCGTCCCGTAGACTGTGTCCCGCGACGTGAATCTGGCGGACGAAGCCTAGTTCATAACGCTCCAGCTCGGTGAGTGGATCGAGGGAGAAATTTTTTGCTGAGACATAGACATTGTTGACGTCGAGAAGAATGCCACAGCCTGTGCGTTCCGCGATGCGGTTGAGAAACTCTCCCTCGGGGATGGTGTCGTCCCTGTATGCCACGTAAGTTGAAACATTTTCGAGACTCAATTGTCGGCCCAAGATTTGTTGGACCTCATCGACACGCCGTATAATGTGTTCGAGCATGAGCTGATTGCGCATGACAGGAAGGAGCTCGTAGCTTTTGAGTCCAGCCGCGCCTGTAAAGCAAAGATGATCTGAAACAACCAGCGGATTGAAAAGCCTAACGAGTTCGAGAAGCCCTTCAAGATATCGCTTACTGAGGGGGTCCATTCCGCCGACATTCAGGCCGATGCCGTGGAGCACGACACATGGCGAGCACTTGGCAAGTTGGAGCGTGTGATGCAACGCCGGTCCGCCGCGGTGGTGGATGAGATTATCGGTCATGATTTCGAGGGGCGGTATGGCGCTCAGCGACTGGTAGTCGGTAAAATGAGCGGGTCTGAGACCGAGACCCCACAGGGATTGCATTTGTTGCGTCCTTTTGGATTTCTTACGATTTTGCCAGACATTTCCTGACCCGATGGGCGTAGCAGATTTAGAGTGTTTGTTGAAGGCCGCAGCGTTGCATAGGTTGGCATAGAGTGGAGAAATTTATGAACATCTTTTGGCGTGGATTCTTGCTTGCTGTGTTCTTTACCGCATTGCTCTGTCATTCCACAGGAATTTCCCTAGCTGCGGGCGGGGCGTCGGAATCCGGAAAATACCGACGTCCAACAGCACAGGAGTTGAAACTGCGGTTGACTGATGAGCAGTACCGATGCACCCAGGAAAATGGCACCGAAAGACCTTTTCAGAATAAGTACTGGAACCACAAGGAGGATGGCATTTACGTTGATGTTGTGAGCGGCGAACCGCTGTTTTCTTCCTTGGCAAAGTTTGACTCTGGCACCGGCTGGCCGAGCTTCACGGAACCGCTTGTGGATTCGGCTGTGAAAAAGCGGAATGACACTTCGCACGGGATGGTTCGAACGGAGGTCCGTTCGTCGGTTGCCGACTCACATCTGGGGCACGTCTTCAATGATGGTCCGTCTCCGTCGGGGTTGCGCTATTGTATCAATTCTGCCTCGCTGCGATTCGTGCCACTGGCATTCATGCAGAGCGAGGGATACGGGGCGTATTTGTTTCCGTTTGCTGACAAATTGAAGTGGGAGACGGCAACGCTCGCCGGTGGTTGCTTTTGGGGTTTGGAAAAACTTTTGGGTGAAATGGCCGGCGTGGTTGAAACGCGTGTTGGATATTCGGGCGGTGCAAAAAAGAACGTTACCTATGAGGACGTGAAAACAGGTTTGACCGGTCATGCGGAATCGGTTCAGGTACTGTATGATCCGAAGAAAATTAGCTACGAGCAAGTGCTGCTTGCATTCTTTCGCCTGCATGATCCCACGACCCGCAATAGGCAGGGAAACGACATTGGCACTCAGTATCGTTCAGCTGTATTCGCTCACTCGGAAAATCAGCAGGCAACTGCAAAGAAGGTGATCGCTCGCGTCAACGCATCAAAGAAGTGGAAAAATCCTGTTGTTACGGAAGTTGAAAAATTCACAGGATTCGCCGCAGCCGAAGAGTACCATCAGAAGTATTTGAAGAAAAATCCGAAGGGTTACACGTGCCACTTTGACAGGAAATTCAACTTTTGAACTCCCTGAAATCTTGGGCCTCTCAGATTGTTGTGTGCGTCAGCGCAGCGAGGCGAACTTACTGCGGGCAAGAGAGCACAGCACGAGATCAATGTTGTGGTCTTTGACAAAGCCAGAGGTCGCTCCAAGGCCAAGGGGAAATGCCTTACCGCCGCTCTTTAGTTTGTAAGTATTCCAGAAATCATCTTCCGAGCTTTCTTGCCCAGGCTTCAATTCACCGTCCGCACTAATCTCAAGTCGGCCTTCCAGTGTGGCATAGTTGGCGAGTCTCGCCACCGCTGCAAGTGTTCCCGACAGAGCGCGCACACTTGCCTTTGCAAATGGTCCGACACTGCTTCTGCTGGGTGGAATGAACGGCGTGATGTCGTCGCCATAAAGAGTATTGAAAGCTCTGCCCGAGAAGCGTTCGTCAAACGCCCGCTTGAACTTGACGTCACCCGCCGTGGGAGTTTGAAAAGCAAAGATCTTGCCTACTCTGATTCCCTCCTGCTCAAGCCGCCATGCGGCGTACTGGCTCATGGCTCCTCCGAGACTGTGAGAGGCAAAGACAATGTTTTTTCCCGAGCCCGAAAGTTCCCTCAGCAGCGACCTCATGCGTCTCCAGCTGAGACCGAAGTTTGTGAGAAACCCTTTGTGCACCCATCCGGGAAGATTGTGAATCCAGCCGGGTGTCGTGTAGATGAGCGCATTGAGGACGTAGTCCAAAGGGTCTTGGGTACCCCGATAGGCCACGACGACGTTGTCCTCAAATTCTAAGACCGTTGCGTGCAGGCCGAACGGGCCTGCGTAAAGATCGCTGATCCTTTGTGGTCGCTCTTTGAGTGCGTTCCACGATTTCGCGCGTTGAGAGTCGTTGAGCTGAACGGCGCGTGCAAACCATGCAGCAGTCACGAGTTCTTCCTGTGACGTGCCCAGCGACAGGTTAGAAAAAACCTCGGGATTAGGATTTACAGAACATGGCGGCTCGGCCGGACGCTCCGGCTTTTTCTTCTGAGGAGCACTTGGAAGAGTATCGCGCGGCGCTGCCGACACGGGTGCCTCAGTGAGTGATGCGGTTGCCAAAAGAAGACCCGCGACGAGCAGCTGATGCGGTGAATACATGCGACATCTCCTTGAAGACGAACTCTCATCAGTTTCTGAAATGAGATGTGCACTCACAATGGGCAGAAATTGTTCGGATGACTTCATATGCTCAGTTGCGGCTGCAAATATTGCACATCAATCAGGTGCTTGGAGAGCGGAAAAGTCTGTTATTTAACAAAGTATTTTAGGGTCTTGCGCCTGATGAGTTCGGCGCTCAACATAAGCACCATGAATGCAGCAATGAGTGGAAAAATCCACAATGGAAGCGCTTCTGTTGCGAGGATTTCCTTTAGCAGCGGATTCTTCATGACCAAGAGAACAAACAGCACTTCAATGACCAGCCCAGCCAACAAAAGCGCGTTCAGAGGTGCTGCAAGCCGAGTGCGGCAAAGAAACAGGTTGATCACTTGCATCAGAATGACAGTGCAGAACGTCACGGTGGAAGCCTGCTTTGCGAGTGTGCCCTGCGGGTCGATATGTTCGCCCCAGCGCCAGCCCGATTCAAAAAGAAAAATGAAAAATATGCTCATGGCTGCTATCGCTTCCCAAAGACCCAACCAGAGATATGCCCTCAAGATGAGACTCTTGTTTATGAGATGTTCCGTCGGCTTGCGCGGCATCTGATTCATGATCAATTCTGCGGGTGGTTCTTTGCTCAAACCGAGCGCCGGAATGAGGTCGGTTCCAAGATCAATTGCTAGAATGTGCGGAATAGAGAGTGGGATTGGGATTGGCAGCAACACATAGAGAACATAAGGAATTGCCTCTGGAACATTCGAGGCGAGAATGTAGGTCATGAAGTTGCGGATGTTTTGAAAAATTCCGCGTCCCTCTCTTATTGCACTGACTATGGTTGCAAAGTTGTCATCGAGAAGAATGATGTCGGCGCTTTCACGCGCCACATCGGTGCCACAAAGACCCATGGCAATGCCGACGTCTGCGTGCCGGAGTGCCGGCGCATCGTTAATACCATCACCAGTCACGGCAACGACATCGTGTTTGTTTTTGAGAGCCTCTACAATGCGGAGTTTTTGCGTAGCTTTGACCCGTGCGAAAGCTATTTCAGGGTGTTCGAGAGCAAATTGTAACTGGGCATTGCTCCAATGTTCGACCTGCTGGCCGAGCACGATACGCGGGTTTGTGCTTTTAAAGATTCCTGATTGGGTCGCAACGTAGCGCGCTGTCTCGGGATGATCGCCTGTGATCATGATGATTCTTATGCCGGCCGTTCGGCAGTGCATGACAGCCTCTGGAACCTCTGTCCGGATGGGATCCTCGAGGGCTACGAGTCCCAGGAAATCGAGATTTTTTTCTGTCGTTTCTGTGTCGTCAGATATTTCTTCTTCGTTTCCTATTTGACTGAAGCGTGCGGCTTCTTCGCTCCCAAGCCTACGATGCGCATATGCAAGCACCTTCATTCCACAGGCTGCGAGTTCGCCAGCGCGCAGCAGAATCAATTCACTTCGAGCAGTGAAGTTCAGTGGCTGCTTGTCATTTTTAAATTCAGTGCTGCATCGCGATATCACGACCTCAGGCGCACCTTTGCATAACAGCCAGAATTCGCCCTGCACTTCGACAATCACCGATTGCCGCCTGCGTGAATCGTCGAATGGTATTTCTCCAATCTGCTGGCAGGCAGGCAAATGAACCTTTGCAGGATGTTCAAATGCAAAGCTGACCAGTGCCGCTTCGATGGGATCACTGAGTGCTGACAATGTCAAATGACGCTCAGAGAATCCATGCGTCCAGAGCATTGCCCGCAACAGAAGGATTTCGTGGGGTGTCAGAGTGTCTTTTTTTGTGAAATCCTTTGCTGAGTATGAACTTCCGCCCACCTCAATAAATGCGGTCTTGAGTTTGTTGATGGTGAGTGTTCCGGTTTTGTCGGTACAAATCACTGTCGTCGAGCCCAAGGCTTCCACGGCAGGAAGACGCCGCACCAGAGCTTTTCTCTCGGCCATTCGTTGTGCGGCCAGTGCAAGCGACAGGGTGAGTGTTGGCATCAATCCCTCGGGTACATTGGCAACAATGATGCCGATGGCAAAGAGGCTTGCACTTGCTGCCGAAAGCCCGGCAAGCCAGCCGAAGATGAAGAAAAACAAACCCAAGGCCAATGCGAGTAATGAGATTCTTTTGCTGATGAGTCTGATTTCCTCTTGCAGAGGAGTTGGTCTTTCTTCGCCTGAGAGAGTGAGCTTGGCAATTTTTCCAAATTCGCTGCGGAGCCCCGTCGCAAAAACGATTCCCAGCGCATGTCCTGCGACAACTCGGCATCCCGCCAGAACGAGGTTTTTTGCCCTGAGAACGTCGTCCGTGGCGTCGGTTGAACTGTGCCGTGCTGAAGGTAGCGATTCTCCTGTGACAGCTGCTGCGTCCACCCGCAGCCGCGCGCATTCGATCAGTCGGATGTCTGCCGGAACTGAATCTCCCTGAGTGAGCGAGACCACGTCACCCGAGACTAGATTTTCAACCAGGCACAGTGTCCATTTTTGATCGCGAAGGACCATACAATGGCGAGGAAGTATTTCACGCAGAGCCTCGAGCGCCCTTTCGGCCCGAAGAGATTGCCAAAATGAAAATATTGCGTTGATGACAATGACCGAGACGATTGCTGCGGCCAGAAGGAACATTTCATTCTGTTTGGCATATACCGCTGCGAACACACAAATCAGCGCAGCAGCCCAGAGAACGAGTGCGAAAAAGTCGGACATCGCACTTATGAACTGCATTCGCAGATTGTGCTTTCGGTGCTGTTCGATGATGTTTTTTCCGTACCGGTTGATTCGTGCCGTGGCCTCTTCCTGAGTAAGCCCCAGACGGCTGCTGTGCAGAGTTTCGTAAATTTCGTCGAGCTGCAGATTTTGTATTCTCATGCTGCTTTCCCTGGGCTTTTCCGGGTTGTTGCTGAGATTCGAAATATCCTAGCGATTGATTTGCGTTCGCTGTGAAAAGTTTTGATAAAATCATCTTGTTTTGGTGACTTGGATGGCGGTTTGCTGGCCTTGCCAGTGCGGAACAATTTTCAGTCCGTCAGTAGATTGCGGACGCCCGCCGCTCTGCGCGGTTTTTCTGCTAGCGTCGAGGTAAGGGAGAACAAAATGAAATTCTACACCTCGCTTGTCTGTGTTGGTTTGATCATTGGTGTTGCGTGCAAGAAGCAATCTGACTCAACAGAGAGCGCTGCGTCACGCGGAAGTCTGGGAGACTCGCCGTTGTTGGCTTGCCAGCTTTCCGACTCTCAGGTTCGCCTGATAGCAGGTTCCGAGGAATTCAAGGCATTGGAAACTGTCCAAGTCGAGTCACTCCCCGAAGGCGAGCGCAGGGCATTGAATGCTAAGCGCAGGACTCCAGCTTGTGGTGGAACTGAGATCTCGTCCCTCGCCGGATCGTTTCCAAGCATAGCCGCGCGATTGGGCGATGCCGACAACACTGATTCGGGAGCGACGGCAATGGCCTTGGGCGATACGGGCATGGGTTATGGCATGCCCGGAGTTGTCCGCACCGAGTATATTCAGATGTCGACGGGAAGCCGCTATGTTGCCGGCTACAATTCGGACGGTTTGATGATTTTTCTTCAACGTTTGCTGATGCGCCGGCCCTGATGGGGCGCCCATTTCTCGAGTTGTGAATGAATGGGGCGATCGCAGATGAACAATTGGATGCGATTTTGTTCGGCAGCACTTCTGGCATTTGCGTCGTCAGCATTTATAGCCTGCGTTGCTCGCACATACAACACGGATTCCGGCCCAACTACACTCTTTCAGATTGCTCATCCGCGCATCGCTATCGACTCTGTCGGCATGGGCTGGTGTTACTATCTGGAAGATAAAAATGTGCCGGCGGTAATTTTAAAGACCGATGAAGTCGAGGACGACGTCGATGTCAACCTCTCAACGGGTATTGAGACAAAAAATCGTTTTCAGCTTCTCTACATCATTCGTCAGTTTAAAAAATCTCATGAGCTGTCCATGGATTTAACATCCTTTGAAGAGTGGAGAAGGAAAAACCCATCCTATGTGGCAGAAAACAATTCCGAATGGGATGCACTCGGCTTTATTGACTCTGAGTTGCAAAATTCACGGTCACTCTTCGAAATGCGCGAGTTTGAGTCTTCGTTGTGCAAGACAATCTATAAAGACACAAATAAGCCAGATTTCGCGCTGCTGCAAAAGCGCTTCGTGAAGGAGAGTAAGCGCAGTGAATACGTTGTCCGTTGCTACGGCGACAGCGGGCAGTTGATGTCTCGATCGAAGCTCCAGCAACTGTCCGACGTCCAATATAAAACTGCCAAGAGAATCTTAATCGAAGTGACGACGCTGCCGGACTATGAGCCACTGCGGAGAAGGGGAGCGAATTGTCGCGATGGCCTGCGGCAAATGGAAATCAGCCGCGGGCGGCTCCTTGAGTCGAGTCAGCGCAAAGTTTGGTGAGTTGTTTTTTTCCCTGGAGATACGAATCAATACTCTTGGCTGCCTTGCGTCCTTCGGCAATCGCCCAGACAACCAAAGATTGACCCCTGCGCACATCTCCAGCTGCAAAGACACCTTCGATATTGGTCAAAAAATTTACCTCTGTGGCTTGGACGGTTCCCCTTTCGGTCAACTTAAGCAT
Organism: Pseudomonadota bacterium; assembly: GCA_041171905.1. Lineage (GTDB taxonomy): Bacteria > Bdellovibrionota_B > Oligoflexia > Silvanigrellales > Silvanigrellaceae > RFOM01. The sequence goes on along the minus strand of JBEDKY010000006.1, from coordinate 6,681 downwards.
CCCTTCTGAAATCAACCCATCGCTCTGCGCGCCCGAAAATCCGATAGCAATCAGCGCAAGCTGGCAGGGCCACGTCTTTTCAGAGCCGGCAACAGGTTTCCATTGAGTTTGCCCGAGTTCATCAGTCGAAACGCTAATTTCTCTTGTCACGAGTGCACTCAGCCGCCCGTCTTTATCAGTTTCAAAGCGGACGCTCTCGAGAGCAAACACTCGTTCACAGCCTTCTTCATGCGACGATGACGTTCGCAGCATCAGCGGCCAATGTGGCCATGGAGTTGAAGAGGGCCGTTGATCACGACGTGGAAAGCGTGACAGGTTGGCCGGTTGCGGCATGATCTCGAATTGAACAATTTTTCGTGCCCCTTGCCTGCGTGCTGTGCCAATGCAATCGGAGCCGGTGTCTCCGCCACCGATCACGATCACATCTTTTCCTGTTGCAGGAAGGTTTTCTGTGCTACCCGCAGTTGCTGAAGAAACGCGCCTGTTTGCATCGGCTAGAAACTTCATGGCAAGCATAACTCCATTTGCATCTCTGCCGGCAATGTTGAGGTCGCGGGCTTTTTCTGCTCCACAGGCCAATAGAACGGCATCGAATTGCTGGCGCAGCTCATTGAGGCTGATGTCCTGTCCGACGTTCACGCCGCAGCGAAAGGAAATCTCCTCCTGTTCGAGCAGGCTGATTCTTCGCGCGACTTTATCTTTCTCCAATTTAAAATCAGGGATTCCGAAGGTGAGAAGACCTCCGGCTCGTTCGGATTTCTCGAAGACAACCACAGAGTGACCCTGGCGGTTGAGTTGCTGCGCTGCAGCAAGGCCCGCAGGACCACTGCCGACGATCGCAACTCGGAATCCGCTGCGTATTTGTGGCTTTTGCGGCTGAATCCAGCCCATTTCAAAGCCTTTGTCGGCCAAGGACATCTCGATGGCCTCAATTGAAACAGGATCTTCATTGATGCCAAGAACACACGCCGCTTCGCAGGGAGCAGGGCAGATGCGTCCAGTGAATTCCGGAAAATTGTTGGTCGCAAGCAGCGCCTCGAGGGCAAGGCGCTCGTTTTTCTCACTCGCCAGATGATTCCAGTCGGGGATATTGTTGCCCAACGGGCATCCCCTTGAACAAAAGGGAACACCGCAATCCATGCAGCGGGCCCCTTGCTCGCGTAGTTTGTCGTCGCTCAGACGGGAGATGAATTCACCTGAGTGGCCAATGCGCTCATTCACTGGTTGCTTTTGCGGGTCGGCACGCTGATAGGTCAAAAAGCCTCTGACTTCACCCATGCAAGCCTCTGTGTGTTTCACTGCCTTTGGGCAGAATTGGTTGTCTGAAGGATGACTCTGTTTGTTCGTTTATTTCCGTGTGCCGGTTGAGCATCGCGCGGTAAGCCGGAGGACAGACAGCGAGGAAATGATGCTTTTCTGCATGCCAGTTTTCCAGCAAGCGGTGTGCGACGGAGCTGTCTGTCAGCTCTGCATGTTTACGCAACTGATCGTGAAGAAATTTTTCCTCACTCTGGCTGAGTGTGCTGTCAATCTGGACGAGCTCGGTGTTGATCCGATTTCTGTTTATTTCTTGCGGATCGTAGACGTAGGCAATTCCGCCACTCATACCCGCGGCAAAATTGCGGCCGATTGCGCCCAAGACGACAACACTTCCACCGGTCATGTATTCACATCCGTGGTCTCCCACACCTTCGACAACTGCTTGTGCACCACTGTTTCGCACAGCGAAACGCTCGCCAGCCCGGCCGCGTGCATAAAGTTCGCCTGAAGTTGCGCCGTAGAGCGCTGTGTTGCCGCAGATGACACTGCGTTCGGCCACAAGCAGGCTTTGTCGAGGTGGACGAACGCTGACCTTGGCACCTGAGAGTCCTTTGCAGAGATAATCGTTGGCCTCGCCTTCAAGTAGTGCGCTGATGCCCGCAACCGCAAAAGCCATGAAACTCTGTCCGGCTATTCCGCGGAAGGTCACCTTAAGCAGTTCATCGGGGATTTGCTTTGTCGAGTGGTGTTTGCTGATTTCCGATGAAACGAGTGTTCCGACACTGCGGTCGAGATTGCTGATTGGCAGACTCAAAGACACTCTTCTTCCCGTGCTCAATGCATCATGCAGAGCCGGTAGTAGCGTCGTCATGTCGATACCCGATTCAATCTCCCTGATTTGCGTGCTTTTTCCGCGCGCTGCGACTGAGAAATGTCCGTCGGGCTGTTTGAGTAGAAAATCCAAATCGATTTTCGCAAGGCGTTCGTTTGAAACTTCTTTCTTCTGCAAGTTTTGCGCCTGCCCAACCATGTCATCAACAGTTTTGTAGCCGAGCTGCGCCATTATTTCGCGCAACCCCTCTGCGAGCATGAAGACGTAGTTGATAAGTGCTTCAGGCGTGCCCGCAAACTTCTTTCGCAGTTCTGGATCCTGAGTTGCAATTCCAACTGGACAAGTATTGAGGTGACACTTTCTCATCATCACACAACCCAGCGTGATGAGAGCTCCTGTTGCGATACCCCACTCTTCAGCCCCCAGCAGGGTGGCAATGGCAAGGTCACGCGGTGTGCGCAGCTGCCCGTCGGTTTGCAGAATCACTCGTTCGCGCAGATTGTTTTCAACCAATGTGCGATGGGTTTCGGCCAAGCCGAGTTCCCAGGGTAGTCCGGCGTGTTTGATCGAAGTCAGTGGACTGGCGCCGGTTCCACCTTCATGCCCGCTGATCAAAATGACGTCAGCTTTCGCCTTTGCGACTCCCGCGGCGATAGTGCCGATGCCCGATTCAGAGACGAGCTTGACGCTGATGCGTGCGGAGCGGTTGGCATTGCGCAAGTCAAAAATAAGCTGAGCCAAATCTTCGATGGAATAAATGTCATGGTGCGGCGGCGGCGAAATCAGCGTGATACCCACGCTGCTGTGTCGAACTTTGGCGATGTTGGCATCCACCTTGTGTCCGGGAAGTTGCCCGCCCTCACCGGGCTTTGCGCCTTGTGCCATCTTGATCTGTAGTTCGTCCGCATGAACGAGATAAGAACTCGTGACTCCGAATCGTGCGCTGGCGACTTGCCTGATTGCGCTGCGGCGGGAATCTCCGTTACTGTCGGGCAAAGAGCGCTGCGGATCTTCCCCACCCTCGCCTGAATTGCTACGCGCTCCAATGCGGTTCATAGCGACGGCAATTGTTTCGTGAGCCTCTTTCGACAGAGAGCCAAAACTCATGGCGCCAGTTGCAAACCGCCTGACGATTGATTGCGCGGGTTCAACTCTGGAAAGTTCTACCGGCGGTCTTTGCGGAGAAAAGCCCAGCAGACTGCGCAGGTGTAAATGTGCAGCATTGTCTTCATCCAACACTGCGCAGAATTTTTTAAATTCTTCGAAGCTGTTGATGCGTGTTGCATTTTGCAACGCAGAGATCATTTCGGGAGAGTGTAGATGCCGTTCTCCTCCGGCCCGCCAATGATACTGGCCGGCGTGCTCTGGAAGTGTGGAAGTAGCGCGCTCCAAGCTCTCAAATGCTGAAGTATGTCGTGTGCGCATGTCGGATTCGAGTTCAGCAAGTCCGATTCCACCGATGCGCGACGGGGTCCACGTGAAATAGTTATCAATCAGTTCGCTGCCCAGTCCGAGCGCTTCGAAAATCTGGCTGCCGCGGTAGGAATGCAGCGTCGAGATGCCCATTTTGGACATGATTTTGAGCAGTCCGCTGCAGATGGCCTTGCAATAGTTTTCCTCGAGTTTTTTTGCGGAGAGGTCTGCTTTGAATGAGTAATTTTTGTCTCGTGTGGCTATGACATCGAGTGCCAGGTAGGGGTTGACCGCCGCGGCACCATAGCCAATCAGCAGAGCGAAATGATGAACCTCACGTGGTTCGCCGCTCTCGACCACCAAACTGCAGCGAGTGCGTTCGCCTGCACGGATAAGTGCATGATGAACCGCTGATGTGGCCAACAATGCAGGAATCGCGGCACGACTGTTGCTCACGTCCTTGTCGCTCAGAACGAGCAAATTCTTCCCTGCCTGCACGCATTCAACAGCATTTTTGCAGAGCTTATCGATAGCCTGCCGGAGGTTCTCTATCTGGATGTCAAACGTCGTAGACAGCCGGACGACACTCAGCTGTTTGATCTCACTGCCGAACAGGCGGCGGAGTTGGGAGTTGCGGAGAATTGGCTGATTGAGACGCACCACAGAGCAATGTTCAACGCCCTCAGAGAGAATATTTTGTTCGCCACCCAGATGTGTGCTGAGTGATGTGACAAGTTCCTCGCGCATGGCATCGATGGGTGGGTTGGTGACCTGCGCAAAGAGTTGTTTGAAGTAGTTGTAGAGGAGTTGATTTTTTGTGGAGAGAACCGCGAGTGGCGTGTCGGTTCCCATTGAACCGTCCGGTTCTTTGCCCTCGTTAGCCATCGGCGCAAGCAACAGCCTCAGACACTCTTGAGTGTAGCCGAATGCACGCAACAGCTTCGGCATTGATGACGATGCACTTGTGTACTCTTGCGTGTCGTCAGTCTCATCCAAACTTTCTGCATTAAAAAGGTCATCAGCAATAACACGCTCGCTTTTGAGCCAGTCTCCGTATGGTTTTCCGGCGGCCAACCGCGATTTGATCTCGTCGTCCGGCACAACCCTTCCTTCCGCCATATCGACGAGAAAGAATCGACCTGCGCTGAGACGACCTTTTTCAATGATTTGCTCGGCACTTCGCTCGACCACTCCTGCTTCTGAAGCCATAATTACGTGACCGTCAGTTGTGATCCAATAGCGAGCAGGTCGCAGACCATTGCGGTCCAAGATTGCGCCAATCTGCTGCCCGCCACAGAAGGCGATGAGTGCCGGCCCATCCCAAGGCTCCATGAGATAGGACTGATATTCAAAGTAGTCTTTGAGTTCTTGCGACATCTCACTGTGCTTTTCCCAGGGCTCGGGAATCACCATAGACATGACCTGAGTGAGCGGTCTTCCGCTGTGAAGCAGGAATTCGACTGCATTGTCGAGCATAGCCGAGTCACTCATCGCAGGCGTACAAATCGGCCCCAGTCTGTCGATTTCTTGCTGAAGCTTGTCGTTCTTAAAGAGGAAGCTTCTGGCATGCATGGCGTTAATGTTGCCGCGCAGCGTGTTGATTTCTCCGTTGTGACACAGAACTCGAAATGGCTGTGCGAGCGGCCACGATGGCAGAGTGTTGGTGCTAAAGCGCAAATGCACCATCGCATAGGCGGATATGAACAATGGATTCTGCAAGTCTGTGTAAAAAGCGCTTAGGGTGTCCGAAGAAGTGAGCGCCTTGTAGCAGATGTTTTCTCGCGAGAGACTGGCAATGTAGAAGTCTCTTTGCTTGACTCCATATCTTTCGCGCGCCAGATTCTCGAGATTCTTGCGCATGGCGAAGAGGTTCCAATCAAAGTTGTGCCTATTTTGATTTGAATTGTGTCTGACGTAGACCGCTTGTTGTATGTGCGGCTGGGTGAGCTTTGCGGCTTGGCCCAGAACTGAGGCATCACACGGAACGTCGCGCAGAAACAAAACTTCGAGACCGTATTCGCGGGCACACTGCTGCAGTTGATTCTGCCAAAATTCGCGTTCTTTTTTATCTGTTGGAAGAAAGTGCATCGAAAGTGCGTACTCGCCCGCTGCGGGAAGACTACGGCCCTGCCGCGACGCACTTTTTTTCATGAGTTCATGAGGAATCTGGACGACGATTCCTGCTCCGTCGCTTGTCAATCCGTCAGCGCATCGTCCGCCGCGGTGATCCATGCGTCGCAGCATTTGCAGCCCGTCGCAGACCACCTGAAAACTGCGGTTGCCTTTGAGGTGCGCAATGAATCCGACACCGCACGCATCCCGCTGTTCAATCCGCGGATCGTCCAACAACATTTTGTTGAAGCTGTTGTTGCGCATGGTTGTACCCCGCAAGCGTGACTGTATTGTTTCTACAGGCACTCGATAGTGTTCGGCACTCGGTTAATTTTCGTTTTTCCACATAGATTCATCGTGCGACGGATGTACAGTCCGGACGTCTTCCGGCGTTTCAGAGAAATTCAGAGACGTCCGACTTTTTCAGGATTATTGCAGAGATCTTGTGATTAGTGATTGGTGTCTTCGTGCAGGAGAGAACTGTACAGCTGTTTCGTATTAGTGTGGCGAAACAGCTAATCAGATAATGGTTTTTTGAACAAAAGAGCGGGGTTATTGTCCAAGACAGAGCGCGCGGTTTGCAAACAGCGGACTTCCGGAATCGCGCCACAGGTAGCGTGCACTCGAATATCCGCCAGTGAAGACAGCGTCCGAGTATGGGTATTGCGTTTGCGAGATAGCATCGGCGGAAAGATTTTTGCCGTAGTCTTTGAACCAATAGCGAACGTCTGCGTCGCCCTGACGGATCGTTACGTAATAAGCAAAGTCTTTAAGACGACGCTCGCCGATGTCATTTCCGTATGTGTTCCAGTTTTGCGTAAAAGCGATTTTGAGGCGTAGGCCGTCTATTGTCCGCTGTGCAGGAACAATCAAGCTTTCATTTTCTTCGCCCCATTCGTCGGTGGTTTGTCGTCCGTCCGGATGGCTGGTGATCTTTCGATATTTTCCAGCGAAGTGAAAGTATGCGCCGGCCTCGACTACGTTTTGATTGAGGTCCGGCCTCACAAGAAGTTGTGTGACGAGCTCATTTGACACTGCTCCATAAGCACTGGTCGTCACAACAG
>JBEDKY010000005.1:0-5845 GCA_041171905.1 Pseudomonadota bacterium | reverse complement strand
CTTCCGCACCGACTTGAAATGGAGCGGCTTCCGAACTTGGCGACCTTTGCCCCACATGCGGCTGCAACCACTGCTGCCATTGTCGAAATATTGAAAGTGTTTGACCCGTCGCCTCCCGTTCCCGAATTGTCGACTAAATGCAGTTCTTTTTTGAATGGTGGCGGCGGCGGTGGTGTTTTTCCGTGATGGCTCACGGGCGGCTGGGCTGAGAGTTGTGTCAGACTGTCGAGTGCTCCCAAGACTATCTCCTGGGAGAGCGGAATGAGTCTGAATGCTGTTAAAATGGATGAAATCCGCACATCCGACAGGTTGGAGCGGAGGATGGCATCCATAAAGTTCTTCACTTCCTGCCGTTGCAGTCGGGCTCCGGCAAAAAGATGTTCCATGAATTGGGTGAACACTGAATCCTGAGTGGACATGCGAATACCTCAACGTTCGTCAGAGTCTTCGGTGCTGATGGCCTGCATCGGGTAAACGCGATGAGAGTTGCGCACCAAGGTCACAAAATTGTTGTCTTCAATTTTGCCGAGGTCAAGAAACCGGACCAGACATTCATACACGTTCACCGGTGCCTCGAGACACAGAATGTGCGCGGCGTCCCGCACCCAGTAACCTCTGCAATCCGCGATGGAGTTGACCAGCATCAGGGGAGTTTCGGCAGACAGCAGTTTGTCCTCCATTCCCCACATGAGCAGTGTCGGGCATTTTATTTTTTTCAAATCTTTGTCGAGAAAATCTTCAGTATCGACGGTTTTAACAAAATCGCGGACTCCATCGTCCTTGAGCACACGATACACTCCGCGCTTCAAAACCGAACTGACCAGCGGTATGCCTGCATAGGGAAATCCGCTCATGATACCCGGATATAAACTGTGAAACTTGCTCCAGCTTAGGTAGAGAAGCGTGTCGCGCAGGGCATAAGTCCGGTAGTCGAGTCCGCCGGGATTGAGCAGAGTGAGACTGCTGACTAGTTGCGGATGTTTGACCGCAAGTGACATTGCAAGCCAGCCGCCGAGGCTCAATCCGACGACGTCCGTAGGCTTATCTGAAAGCCCTGAGATGAATTCAAACAGGCAAGCTGTGTGCTCACTTCTGCTCATGACGGGGTTGTTCGGATGACTGAATCCCGAAAAGTGAAACAGATCGGGTAAAACGACCCGGCGTTTGTTTTTGAGCATCAACGCGAGAATTGCGAAACACTGGCCGCTGCTGCCAATGCCGTGAATCATCACCAACGGCGGTTCTTCGGAACCCGGGTGGGAGTCGTAGTAATGCAGTTGGCCGTATTTGTTATCACTCGTGCACGATTGCAGACCAACTTTTTGCAGCGCCTCCCTGAACACACGAGCCAGCGTCAAATCAATCTGTTTTTCCGCAAAGCCGACCACATCCGAATTGGACACTCGTCTCGCAGGCCTGACGACATTGTTGAGAAACTGCAATCTAACTTTACGGTTGAGGTTGCCACGGTCAGGCAGCACCGCGGTGACAGCTGTCTTGACCTCATCCATCAACGAACGTTTCGGTTTGTAGGAAGCTTCCATACAGCAAGGCTCTCTCAGTTTCGCAGTTGTGAGATCTCGTTCAGCAGGATTTGCTCCAGTTCCTGAGCATAGGAGCGGATGGTCACCTGATCGGGACCTTCAATGGTAATACGCGCGAGAGTTTCGGTTCCGCTGTATCGGAAAAGGATTCGTCCAGCCTCGCCGAGTTCTTTCTCGATTTCCGCAAGCCGGGCTGCAAATTCAGGCAGCCGCTCAATCGGAACTTTGCGCGACACTTTAACGTTTCTCGTCACCTGCGGGAGTTTTTGCATGACCTCCGCGAGCAACGAAAGCGGACGGTTTCGCCGGCACATCATCTCGAGCACCTTGAGGCTTGCAATAATGGCGTCGCCCGTGGTGCTGGAGTCAAGAAACAAAAGATGACCGCTCTGCTCGCCTCCAAGAACGATATTGCGCCGGCGCATCTCCTCGACGACATAACGATCACCCACCGGAGTTCTGAAAACCTGCACTCCGGCCTTTGTGAGCGCGACGTCGAGCCCCTTGTTGCTCATTACGGTGACGACTACGCTGTTGTTGAGCAGCTGACCAGTGGCAAGCATTTCTTGGGCGCACATGGCAATGATTTGGTCACCGTCGAGAATATTTCCTTTCTCGTCCACGGCAACCAGTCTGTCGGCATCACCGTCGAGTGCGAGCCCAATGTCGGCGCGGTAGCGCAAAACTTCTTCGCGCAAACGATCGGGATGCAATGCGCCTGCTTCGAGATTGATGTTGAAGCCATTGGGCTCATTGTTGATCTCAAAAACTTCAGCACCCAGCTCGCGGAGAACCTTGGGCCCGACGCGATATCCTGCGCCGTGAGCACAATCAACGACAATTCTCATTCCGTCGAGTTTGAGTGATTTTGGAAAACGTTCCTTGAGAAAAACCGCATACTGCCCAATCGCATCGTCGATACGCTTTGCGCGGCCAATCTTTTGGGCGTTGACGACACGGTTTTCCAAATGCGGGTCATCGATCAGTTTTTCGATGAACTCCTCATCTGCATCCGGAAGCTTGAAGCCATTCTTGTCAAAAAATTTGATGCCGTTGTCGTGAAACGGGTTGTGGCTTGCAGAGATCATGATGCCTGCTGAAGCGCGCATGCCACGCGTCAGATACGCAACTCCCGGTGTCGGCAGCGGGCCGACGAACAGGACATCGGCACCGACCGAACAAAGGCCTGCAGAGAGAATTCCCTCGAGCATGTATCCGCTGACCCGCGTATCTTTGCCGATGATGACGCGCGGTCTTTCATTTTTTTCACGCAGTGCGAGTCCAAACGCCTGGCCGATGCGCAGGACCATGGATGGCGTCATCACGCCGGCATTGGCCTCACCGCGAATTCCGTCTGTTCCGAAATATTTTCCCATAACTCGCCTGATCCTTGCATCGTCGATGATTGATTCTTCTTGCTAGGGCACAGCCTTCTTCTCGGCAAAGCTGACTTTGACGGTCACTTTGTCGATCGTGGTCGGTTTGATCGATGCGCTGAGATCAAGCGCCATTCCCGCCTGTGCCGAGTAGTCCTTGGGGCCCAGATTGGACACGTCGACGGGTATCGTCGAAATAGATTCAAGTTTTAAGAGATCCTGTCGTGCACCCGAAAGTTCAATTTCAGGCGGGTCTATGGTGACCCTTTGAATTTCGTAGCCGATCCGCGGAGCTCCCTGCAGGACCGCCTTTACTTGAACTTTCTTTTGAACAAGTTTGTCGAGCTCGATATCCAGCCACGGGTCGTGAATAATGACACTGTAACGTCTGTCGAGATTGGGGAAATTGTCGCCGGACAAACTGACGCGGATCTTGCCGAGATTTTCTTTGCGCAGGTCCACTTCTCCCGTCAGCTCTTCTTCCGTTGGCAGTCGGGTGAAGAGCGTGTCGGGCATGCGCAGTGTGATGTTGGCCACCCGTTCTTGCGGGCCGATGACCAAGACGCCGTTCTCGGTGTACAGGCGGACGCGGACCGCACGGTTGAACTCACGCACCTGCTGGCTGCGCACAATTAGAAATAATGCAATCGCAAAACCAATCGACAGAAGCTTGAGGCCGAAGTTGTGTACAAGCGGTCTGAACAGTTTGGAAAGGAGTGACACCTGTGCATTCATTTGTTTTCGTCCCTCCTGCTCTTTTCTTCGCGCCCAATCTCGCTCGGTTCAGCGGGAGTCTGATTCTTTGAGGGAGGTTCGCTGTGCTCGATTGGCGGATTGAGAGAGATTCCGCCCACCGTGACGTCGCGCGGGGGAGGTTCCGGCGGCATCGGTGGAACAAAGCGGTGGTCGCTTTTTTCACTTCCTTCTTCAAAAATGTCTTCGTCAGAAAAGAGTGGTTCTTGAATCGCAGACAGTGGCTGCTCTTCCTCGGTCTGTGCCGGCGATGCTGGTTCTGGCTGCCTGCGTTGCGGTTGGTGGCGTGGAAGTCGCAGGCTCATCGACCATCTTTGCTGTTCATCGCCATGGGTCGAAACTGTGCCGACCGTAGTCAGGCGATTGCCATCGCTGGCCGAGCGCATTGAGCCCTCGCTTGATTTGCTGTCACCCCATGCGGGACGACGTTGATTAGGCGCAAAATCGCCCTGTGCGGTCTGGGCAATTGGCGTTTTTTGAAGTGGTTTTGAAAGTTGTCCAAACAACTTGTCGCGCACTCTGCCGAGCAGGGTCATGGAACCCATGATGCCGGAGCGTTTTTCACGCGTCTGCGGAATCAGCAGGGTGATGAGCAGGCGACGGGTCACGTCTGCATTCGGTTGCCTTTGCAGCTGCCCATCCCATGCGACCGAAATATTTCCTGTTTCTTCAGAAACGACAAGCACAACTGCGTCTGTTTCTTCGGCGATTCCCACGGCAGCGCTGTGGCGTGTGCCCATCTTTTTGCTGAAACTTGGGTTCTTCGAGAGCGGAAGCTGCGCCGATGCGCAAGTGAGCCGACCCTTTTGCACAATCACCGCTCCGTCGTGCAGGGGGGAAAACGATTGAAAGATAGAGAGCAGCAATTGCTCGTTTACCATTGCATCAATCTTGACGCTGTGGTCGTAAAGCCTGTCAAGGCCAATTCCACGTTCAAAAACGATAATTGCACCCGCACGTTCGTGACTCAGCGTGCGCGCAGCATTGATGACTTCATCGATGGCGCGGACACCCAGGTCTTCATCCATTCCCTGAATGAAAGGCCCCCGTCCCACTCGCGTGAGCAGCCGCCGCAAGTCGTCTTGAAAGAGGACAATCACGACAACGATGATTGATGAATAGAATTTTGAAATGATCCAGTTGAGCGTGTTGAGTTCCAGGTATCCGCTCAGTGCATAGGCGATGAAGATGACAACCATGCCGATGATAACCTGAACTGCACGCGTGCCCTTGAGCATGCTCATGATTTGGTAGCAGATGAATGCCACCAGAGCGATATCTACAACGATTCGCCAGTTCATTTGCAGAAAGTTATCGGCAAAGATCATTTTTCCGCCTACTTCTTGTCCACCGCCGTGCCCGGCGGTGGATTGAATTCAAAAGTGTCTGCGCTTATTTTTCCTTGTTTGAATCCGGAAAAATTAATCATGGTCCGGTTGCCAGTGCGGAAATCGATGCGCACCATGCTGACAAAACCATTCGATTGGTCAATCGCAAGTTCGATGTTTTTTTGCTGTCCGTTTTGCAGAGGTTCCAGACCGATACATGTATGATTCTGAGGACAATCTTTGGCTGCTTTGCCATCGATTCCGGTTGTTTTTGTAATTTTCTGCAGTTTGTATTTGTTCTGGATTTTGTCGAGCGCAAAAATGACGTCAAGAAATTCAAGGTCGCCAGAATCGGCTGGCAGCCGAACCGCATGCTTTGTGCTTTCGACGTATTTCCAGAACCACTGGCCGTTGTTGACGTAGACTTCTTTTTTGGGCGAATCGATCTCCCAGCGGAATTTACGCGGCTGAGTAAAGGCAAGCGTTCCTTGACTGCTGGTTGTCTTGCGACGCAGGGCGCTGAAGACCTGCTGTTCAAATTTCACTTTGAAGGAATCAAATTTTTCGGCTTTTGACTGCAGCTGCTTCAGCTCGGCAGCAACCGAATCGCCGCCCGCGCCTGCTCGCGACTGCGCAAAGCCCCCACATGGAAAAAGCGCAGCAGCTGCCAAGGAGGAAATGACCCCACGTTGGCGGCAAAATTCTGCAACCGAGTTTGGAACGGGCGCGGGTGCGCCAGCTTGTTTGTTCATCTTTGGGCTCCGGAGTGCGAGCAATTCTGTGTGCAAACTTGCCTGAGATGTTCGATAGCTGCAAGTCCGCGGCGCTTGTTCTAGGCCAGCAG
>JBEDKY010000004.1:0-2861 GCA_041171905.1 Pseudomonadota bacterium | reverse complement strand
GAATTGAGTCACCCGCTTTCGACTCTTATTCTCAGGGTCGGCGAAATCAGCCGCAATCGTTTTTCAGATGACCGTCAGGCCTTCGAAAAATCGCTTGCCAGCATTGAACGTCAGTTGCAGTTTATGACCGGAATGATGCAGTCGGTGAAGTCGTTTTCATCCGCTCAGAATGCCGCCGAGTCGTCATTTGTTCCGGTGCAGGGCATCTTTGCCCTCGCGAGAGATCTTTGTGAAACCTTCGCTCATGGAAAATCGGTCTCGTTGTCTTGGCCGGACAAGATTCCTGCGATTATGATTGCCGGCGGTCTGACGCAGCAGACACAGGTTGTGGTCAATTTGGTCAAAAATGCGATTGATGCGGTTGAAAATCTTGATGATCCGAAAAGCCGCTGGGTCAGGATTGAAATGACTGAGAAGGGTGGTGCTGTTCAGTTCGCGGTTGTAAATGGGGGCAACGCCATTCCGCGCGGGTACCAGAGCAGACTTTTCAAACCATTCTTTACGACGAAACGAACCGGGAGCGGCATGGGATTGGGACTGGCGCTCTGCCGAGAAATGGTGGAGTCTGCCGGAGGGGAGATTTGGTATGATGAGCACTCCCATCATCCCCGTTTCGTAGTCCGGTATTCCTTTCTACCTGATGTTTCAGCAGACAATCACAATAACGATTCTCAGTTTGAATTTGACAATCAATCTGCGGCATAGAGAAACCTAAAAGTTCACTCCCAGTCCTGCCGCAAAAAGCAAATTGTCGAATTGCGCCTTGCTTGTCCCGTCGTTGATGAGCGGAACACTGAATGCGTACTTTCGATACTCCAAATTTACTTCCGCAAAAAGCATCGAAAGAAAGGGGATGCGAAATGATGCTCCGGCAAACAAAGGCAGGCCCTCGATGCTTGCAGTCTCACTTGCGTTCGTCGCATCGCCGTCTTCGACAATTGGAGTCGTTATTGACGTTTTCAATCCGATCCCTCCGCTGAGTGAGATTTCGGCCGCTCTGTTGATGATAAATCCTTGCTCCGCGTAAAGCCCGAATCCACTTCCGTTCAGATCGCGGATGACGCGGAGGATCTTTTCAGCATCTCCGCCGTTCACGCTGCTCACCTGAGACTTGCTTTTGAAGCTGTCATACAAAATTGCACCGACTCCCGACCAAAGACGTGCATCGAGATAAAAGATTCTGGCGCCGGCACGTGCGTTGATAATCTGTGTGGTAATCGACTGGATGCCTTCAATTTTACCGTCTTTGACAATGTCGATTGAGGGTGACGTTGTCAAACTTGTCCAAGCAACATCGGTTTTAAAATTAATTTTTGATCGGCCAACAGCAATTGGCTCACGCGGCAGTAACACTGAGCCGCCCACTGCGAAGCCGCGTTGGGTATATCCCGGTGTGAGAAATTTATTCAGTGCAAGGCCGGGCAGTGCAGATTGTGCGAGGATGTATTTTGGTGCAACACGCAGGATATCGTTTTTACCTTTTCCCGATTCAGTTGCAGAACCTCCCGACTCACCAGAAACGACTGGACGCATGGCGAGTCCGCGCAGTTGGTTGCATTTTTCACTGCCAACCAAAACCGTTCCGACCAGACGTTGCGACGACGACTTAATTCTCTCAATTTTTACGAGTGCGACGCGCTGACCTGACTTATCGATGATCTCAGCAAGGTCGCCTTCGACGAGATCCTTGCCGATGACTGGCACCTGACATGTATCGAACTTTACTTTTCTCTGTCCGCGGCCAACTTTTCCGACAGTCTCTTCCGTATTTGCGAGCGCGGCGTGTGCTTGAAAAAAGATTTTCGGAAAAAGAAGGAGCGCTCCGGCTGCAATAAGACAGAACCGGGTTGTCTTGATGTTCTGGGCAGTGAGGAGGGCCAGTGTGCGCATCAGCATGTTTTTATTTTTCTTTGCATCGAATTTGTAAACAAGGATAAAAATTGCAGGTTGACACCTTCCGGCAAAAGCCCTTATCAGTAGTTAAAATTTGATGTTATGGAAAGAAATCATGCGTTTACTTAAGGTTATGGCCTTTCTTCTGTTTTTATCCCTGCCAGCCTCCGGCCAATATGGTGCCCAGTGGGAAGAACCATCTGCTGAACTCGGAGTTCTTTTGGTCGGAGATCAGGGCAAGGGTAACGAGGGACAGCGGATCGTCGCCGATGCAATGGCTCGGTTTTGTGAATCCAACCGCTGTGATTTCGCATTTCTGCTGGGTGACAACTTCTACAACAGCGGAGTGCGGGGCATTACGGACAGTAAGTTTCGCACCCATTTCGAAGACATGTACGCCAAAATGGGAATAGAGTTCTGGGCCGTGCTGGGCAATCATGATTACGGGTATTTTTTCTCTCGCGGCAATGTTCAGGCGCAGGTCGACTACACTCGACATTCTTCGGCGTGGCGCATGCCGACAAGATACTATTCATTCGCAACACGCGGCGTTCAGTTCGTCGCGATCGATACGGTGGCCTTGCCGCGCGACACTCGCCAGAGGGAATGGCTCGACCGAACGCTGCAGAGTTCATTCGACGGGTTTCGTGTTGTGATTGGGCATTATCCAATTCACTCGGGCGGACAGCACGGTGATACGCCCCACATGCGCGATGTTGTGTCCCCAAAGCTGTGCGGCAACACTCATATCTATGCATCGGGTCATGATCACCACCTTGAACATTTGCAGACCGTGTGCGGAGTCAGTCTTGTGCTCAGCGGCGCCGGCGCTGAAACCCGCCCTGTGGCAGCTCATCCGCGTTCTGTTTTTTCGGCATCAAAACTTGGATTTGCTTACCTCTACAAAACTGCCGACGGAGTGTTGAGTGTCCGCTATTTGGACACCAGCTTGGCCTTATTATCAGAGC
>JBEDKY010000003.1:0-16361 GCA_041171905.1 Pseudomonadota bacterium | reverse complement strand
AACCACAGGCGGCCAGTACGACGCTCAAGCGCAATGAACAAACCAGTCGCAAGCAAACCTGACTTATGCGACGACTTGTAGAGCGTTGTGTTGACCCGCTCAGCAAGGTGACGCAATCGTTCCGACGGAATATTCTCGAAAGTTTTGTCTTCCAGTTGCCCAAGTACAACACCACTGACCACACTCGCCAACATTGCAGAAGTCAGACCATGGCCAGTGACATCGAGGATGACGAGGTACAAAACGTCGTTCTTTTCGTCCAGGTAAGAAGTAAACCAATCACCACCATTGCGTTGTGCAGGCCGGTAGTACGGGTGCGTTTCGTAGCCCTGACTCTGCAGTGGTGCGGGAAGGAGAATTCGCTGAAAGACGTCTGCTGTCTCGAGTTCAAATTCCAACTTGCGGCGGATTGATTCCTCTTCACGCGACTTCTTTTCGAGCTGTTTGATGCGATCGGCCAGTGCGATTGCCATGATCAAACCTTCCAAGGCGAGAACACTGACCAGATAATAAACAGGGCTGGTTTCGTTGGTCGAACCAAGCAGACGCGACACGATGAACACGCCGGCGGCGATTGGAATTGGTGCAAAACTGAAGCAAAGAATGATTGAGTTTCGCGTACGGGACTTGGCTGCAACGTAGAGTACCCCACCCAAAAGGCCCAAACATGAGACTCCTAGACCGGGGAGAAGCTTGCCATGCGGAGTCGACATCAACATTGAAATACCAAACGGAACACAGGCGAGCGACGTCACGAAATACAGCCATCTTCCCCAGCGCGGAACATATTCGCTGAAGCGAGCGAAGTGATACAAGAACAGACACAGACTTGAATAGCCGATAAGAATTCCCACGCCGTTCAGAAGGAAATAGTTGGCTCCCTGAGGCGATACCCAGTTCCACATGAACACAAGACCCGGGAGATGAGTGAGATGAAGAAAAATCTCACAGCTGACGTAGTAGAGATAAAACGGGTCACGGGTTTGTATGTACAGATATGAATTGTAAATAATCAGACTCAAAATAAGACCAACAAATATCAGCCACGGTATGAACGTCTGAGTCCTTTTTTGAATCAATTCCTGAGGAGGGTTGAGCGAAACGTCGACGGCGGTGTCATAGCCGATACGCGGGCTGTATATTTTTACGAAAAAAGTCTGTTCACGCTTTTCTTCAAGAAGCAGATGAAAATCACCCCACCACGCACCTGACTTGTAAATTCTTTTTTGTTCGAGACTCTCGAGTGCACCGTTTACACGTTCAAACATTTTAAACTGCAGGCTTGGATTCACCGGAAATACGGCGAAGCGATCTCCCTGACTACTGCGCGCGTTGAACCTCAGCCAATACCAGCCCTGCTGTCTGATTTTTGCCTGACCGCTCACATCACTCCATGCAGAATCCTGATCAGCCGGCGGCACATCGGAATCCTGATTGCCAATGAATGCAATTTGCCCGCTCACAGGGAGTGCCTTGTCCCGACCATCAAAAACATTCGCCCAACCTGATTGGCTGAACGCAAGGATGATCAAGAGAACTAAGAGTCTCATGCTTATACTCCCACGCTGTTTTTCTTATTGTGTGCTTCCGACAAATATATCCGTTCACAAACCTGCACGGCAAGCCATACGTCAAAGTGCAGTTTGCAGAGTGACTTGGAGAGCCATCCTGAATTACATACAGGAGCGTTGAGCTTTTCTATTTCCCGACCAGATTGGCAATTCGCAAATAGGAAAGGAAATACGTGATGCAAACAAGACTTCATGCACTGATTTCTGGATCAATTCTTTTTTTGCTTGGAATTTTTGGATTCGTGACTTTTTTTGTCTCATCACCAAGCCCTGATTCCCCGACCATGACCATCACCTCCGCTTTCGGGCAGCTGTTCGCTCTATTTCCGGTGAATTCGTTTTTGAATGTCATTCACTGTGTCTGGGGCTTGGTAGGAATCGTCGCATACACAAACGACAAATCGTCAGTCACGTTCGCACGATGGAGCGGTTACGGTGCTGGACTTCTGTCTATTTTGGGAATGTTGCCATTCGCCCGAACACTCGGTGGCCTGCTTCCGCTCTACAGCCATAACATTTGGTTGCATGGCGTCCTCGCTTTGGTTTCCACGCTCTACGCGAGCCGAAAAATTCAGGACACACTTGGAATCCGAATTCAGGGCGATCAGGTCGACCAATTCGCCGCCGCGCGGAAAAGTGCACAAGAACGCAAACCGAAGGATCTCGACAAGGCGGGCTGATCCACCCGCATTCGCGGGTGTTCAGAAATCACTTCTTTAGCAAACTCAGCCGGCACCCTCTCCGCGCATCCTGTCCTCAAATGCGCTGAGAGCCACTTTGGCTCCCTCGCCCATTGCGATGATGATCTGCTTGTAAGGCGTTGTGGTGACATCGCCAGCTGCGTAGATTCCGCGAGCAGAGGTGCGGCCACGAGCATCTACCTGAATCTCGCCGTATTCCGACAACTCGACAACACCACGCACGCCGTCACTGTTGGGAATAAGGCCAATTTGAACAAAAATCCCGTCAACGTTCAGCTGTTGAACTTGTCCGCTGTTACGGTCTTCATATTCTAGCCCTGTGACGCGGCTGCCATCGCCCAAAACCCGCGTTGTTTTTGCAGACAGGCGAGTCGATACATTGGCCAGCGATGCCAGCTTGTCGATGAGCACCTGATCAGCCTTGAGAACCGGTGCGAATTCAATCAGGAGAACCTCGCTGCAGATGCCGGCCAGATCGATGGCTGCCTCGACTCCCGAGTTTCCACCACCAATGACAGCAACCTTTTTGTCCTTGAAGAAAGGGCCGTCGCAATGTGGGCAATAGGCAACACCGCGGCCAAGATACTCTGCTTCACCGTCGACATTCAGAGTCCGCCACTTTGCGCCTGTGGCAACAATCACCTGCTCGGCGGAAAGACGCTCGCCGCTGTCAAGACCAACAGATTTGAGAAGTCCATTCGAACTCAAACTGCGGAACTTCCGGTGTTCGAAAATTTCGACCGGGTAGCTGCGTAAATGTGTGTTCAGTCCAGCTGCCAACTGTGGACCTTCGGTGTAGAGAACTGAAATCATATTTTCAATTCCCTTGGTTTCGTTCACCTGACCGCCGAGACGTTCTGCAACGAGTGCAGTTTTGAGACCTTTGCGAGCGCTGTAAATGGCCGCCGAAACACCGGCGGGACCACCGCCTAGGACGACGACATCAAACTCCCCGAGGTTTTCGTTGACTGCCGTCGCTGACTGCAGTGTGCCAAGTTCGTTTTCGAGTTTTTCAAGCAGCTGCAACAGTGAGCCACGGCCGCTATGAATCAGCTTGTCACCAATGAACACCGCCGGAACTCCTTGGATGTTCAGCTGCGCGAGTTCCTCCTGAACCATTCCGCCTTCAACCATTACGTGTTCGACTTGCCCGCCGAAAATTGCGATCTGATTCATCGCTTGCACTACGTCGGGACAATTCTCGCAACTGAGTGAAACATACGTACGGACTGTTGCAGAACGGCCGAGCAACTTCATCCTTGTTTTGAGCGCCACATCCGGAGCACGTCCGGCTCCGCCCGCGTTGAGAATCGCGAGAATGAGTGAACTGAACTCATGCCCGCCTGGAATACCGACAAAGCCGGCACCACTCGGCTTGCCGGCAGATAAAACCAGAAAACTCGGCACTTGAGATGAATCCGTCTGTGATACACTCACGGTTATTTTTTCCGAGCATTCGGCAACTCCGTTCAGCATCTCAAGCAACTCGCCCTGTTGTGGATGAGTGGAGGCAGCGGCCCGCAATTCAATCTTGTTTTCAAGCTTTGTGAAGTAATCTTTGAGCTGAATTTTGAGTTCTTCGTCAAGCATGACGTCCTCCTGACTCGTCCCTTGCAGCGGTCATCTGAGCGCCGACCCGAGTGAAACCGGCCGGCGCTGCAACTTCAGATTTTTCCAACCAGATTGAGTCCGGGTTTCAGAGTCTGCTGTCCGGGCTTCCATTTCGCCGGACACACTTCACCTGAATGGCTTGCAACAAATTGTGCAGCCTGCACTTTGCGGAGAAGCTCCTCAGCATTGCGGCCAATGCCGTTGTCGTGGATTTCGACGATCTTGATGAGTCCCTCAGGATTCACAACAAATGTGCCTCGGTTTGCCAAACCTTCGGCTTCAATATGCACGCCGAACGCACGGCTGAGATGTCCGGTCGGATCGGCAAGCATCGGATACTTGATTTTCTTGATGGTCTCGGAGGCATCGTGCCAAGCTTTGTGTGTGAAATGCGTATCAGTGCTGACCGAATAGATTTCCACTCCCAATGAGCGGAACTTTTCATAATGGTCTGCCATGTCACCAAGCTCAGTCGGACAGACAAAGGTAAAGTCAGCTGGATAAAAGAAGAACACCGACCACTTTCCCTTCAGATCGTTTTGAGTGACCGTCTTGAAAGAGTCGTCGACGTATGCCTGAACGCTGAAATCTGTGACTTTTGTGTTGATGATGTTCATCATGATGCACCTCGAAAAAAATAAGTTGAAACCCCGGCAAGGGGTTTTTCCTCACCCCTCACAACTGAATCATCGCCTATTTTTTCGATAATCAAAGTCGATAGTTTCTATGGACCAATAGAGAAAAGCTATCGAACGAGATCAGCTCAACGCACGCCAATTTGCACGACATGATTGGATAAATGTTCCAACCACTCGTACTCGAACAGCATAATCTTGGGCGCGAAAGGAGTCTCCTCGCCGGTATTTGCGGTGTCATAGTCGTAGGTTCCTTCAGAACCGTAGAATTCGGAGTTCCTCACATAAAAAACGCCTTTGCCGCGGCAACCGCCCGAACCCTCATAGCTGCTCTTCAACTTGCTGCGCTTGCCGCGCGCATCTTTTGCTTTGAAGAGATACTCGCCACGCTGTTTCTCAGACGATGCACGAGCAGCTTTTTCCTCCCACTCCAATGCTTTTTCTTCAAAATAACGGATTGTGTTTTCGACGAAACCACACTGCCGGCTGTCACGTTCGTCATCGAAACCAACAACGAAAACCGAGTGCCAGTAACCTTCGTGATTGTAGATCACCTGCACGGGCGCCTTGTTCTCAACCAAAGCGTCCTTCACACGACCGACAATACCGACAGGGTTCAAACCGAGATTCCATTGGTCAGAATCCGGATCTGCATAAATGACCTTGCGGGTGAATTTTGGGATTTCCACATATCCCGAAGTCACAGACTTAATATTGTCGAACCAATTGATGATGACTCCGTAGGTGCTCCCTGCTGCGTTGGGTGCGGCCGGAAAAATATCGCCTTTTGAGTCTTCCCGGTACCAACCTTTGGTGAAGGGATATGAACTATTGAGAAGACTGCGGCCTGCGGCATTGAGAATCTCGATGCTGTCCGTTTTCCAGTCCTTAACGTTTTTCTGAAACTTTTTGTACGCAGAAATGTTGATAAGATAGCGCTCCGACAAATCCAGAGGACCGTTGGGAGCACGCGAAACATGCGGATTCAGCCGCGCCAGCCACCACTCGGCAACTCCCGTCAGCGACATATAGAGACAGCTGCCAGCGTCCTCCTGATGTGGCGACGGAAGTATATAGGGTACGAGTTCGGTGTATCCGGCAAGTGTTCGAACGTCTCTGATAATTTCGGGTTTGTAGTTCTTCGGCGTCGCTCCTGCCCTGACAGGCAGGCAGGTGAAAACCATCAAGGCCAATAAAACCCAATCTTTGAGCTGCGGTTTTGCCGACGGCACGCTGTTCTCCTCATTCATCGAATGGCGCGAAGATTAAGCACAACGCTTCATTCACGACAAGAGAATAGGATGAAAATTCAGTGAATCGAAATAAATTAAACCCTTTCAGAGGGTTATTACTAGAACGCAAGAAGACCAAAGGACCGATGGGTGCCAACGCGGCCACTAAAGAGCGGAGGGTCTCAAGCACTAATGCGCTTGCCATCGCTATTTTTGCTTTTACTCGCGCCGATAGTCCTGAGCAGCCGCTCATTAAGCCGGCCTATCCGGCAGGCAGCCGCTTCAACAATTATCCAACACAAGGGGCACTGAGCGGTTAAACCCAATCAGCACTAGTTTACCTGCACGTTTTTGCAGAACTCAGCAGAAGCAGGTTGTGTTTTTGCCTTGTCTTTGAACGCTTGGACACATGTGTTCAAATTTGCTCTCGCAGGAATGTTAGGAACATCAAACTTCAGCACTTTCGTGGTCGTTCCTGAAGGGATGCTTTCCAACGATTCAATGGACTCGGTTCTGTCAATATCTGCGAGGATCACACGCCCTCGCAATCTAATTTTTCCGTACAACCCCTGCAGCGCAGCGCCAGTGTTTGTGACGTCAAAACTCACTTCTATTTTTTGAAGTGATTTCATGGAATCGGGAAATCTTATTGCTGAAACCTTCAATTCTCCAGGGCCTGTTGCCGGTTTTGGAGCATCGCCCGAACCCGTTGCTGGCGGAGCATCTGTCGGCCCGTCACCTGATGCTGAATCCACTTTCGTTTCCGGCGGGGGAGTGGGGGCAGAACCTTCAGCAGCGGGAGCTGTGTTCTTTTCCGTGGTAGTACTTCCGATACTATCCGAGCTCTTTTCCAGCGAAATCTTCTTTGGCTTCAGCTGTGCAACCGGTTCACCGGGTGAACATGCCGAAAAGAGCGCTGCCGTCAGTGGCGCCGCCGTGAAAAGAACTGATCTGATTGTTTTTTTGAATAACATCGCACCCCGCCACTCTCCGTCACCGGCTCATCGGAATTTCAGCGAAAAAAAATGAGGCACACCTGACGCGATTTTAATAGCATCAGATATATCAGCCTTGTAGGAGCGTGGTTTGATGACAAACCGGTTTCGCAAGTTGGATGATCGACCCTCGCCCTCACTGAGGCACAGCAGGAAAACGAATTATCCGCAGATGGAATCACCACAGGGCTATCCCCCCAAAAAAAAAACGAACGAATCCTCGACGGCAGAAAAAAATGAAAAAATACCGAGCAAACCCAAAAGTCGTTGAGAAAATCTCTTTCAGAGTTCAGCAGTGCTGACGTCGATTTTTTCGCTGACGGTAAATGCAATGCCCTTTTCGTAATATGCGGCCTCATTGATAAACACCGCCCAAGCGGGTCCCGCGTTCCAAAGCGTCTCACGCCCGTTGAAGTCGATGAAAACAGGATCACCGTTTTTGAGCGGCTGAAAATCACGCCCCTGCAAAAGAGGATGGATCATTGCAGCGGGAAGACCGTCTTCCCCGCGCGGATAGTCAACATGGCTCTGGAACGAGTACAAAGGCACACTCGGCGGCAACACCGGCAGTTCACCAAGATTCCAGCACTCAACAAAATCGAGGCAGGCGGAAACCAAATCCGCAGTCTTGAAAACCCACTCGGCATTCAAAACTCCGTTGGCAACGGCACCAATCTCAATCGCAAAGCCAAACTTGGAAAGTGAATTCAAGAAACCGGGCTGAGACTTCGGCTCCTGCCAGAGATACGCATTTACACCTGGAAATCGCGAACGGAGATATGCGTACAACAGGATATTGAAAGGCTCTCTGTTGGTCAGCACGAGGCTGAGCCCCATCTGTGCAGTTGTTGAGTGAATGTCAAAAATAACTTCAGGCAAGCCGCCTGCGCAGTTTTTTCTCAGTTCTAATTCAATATCCAGAGCACGCGAAAGTTCGAACGCCTCGGGATTTGCGATTTCTCCGCTGGGGTGAAAGCTCCTGTTGAGGTCGCGTTCGACGTAGCGCCGGCACATCGAAAAAGCACGAGGGTTGGCGAGCAGTGGAATTGTCTTGAATGATTCACGCCGCAACAATTCCGGATTCTGGAGCCAATGCCGCGCAAGAAAGGCGCCCGTATATTCATTGCCGTGCGTTCCGCCGGAAACAAGAACATGAGCGAGTTGTTGAAACTTTTTCACCGGCGTGTCTCCGAAAAGAAATTTGTGGATTTGAGAGCCGCATCGATAGCCTGATTGAAGTCGAACGCACAATGCCCCGCAGCATCGGTAAAAGAAGCACGCACAGGCAATCCCATTTCGGCATAACGGGTCAGACCAGCCTTCACCTGTTCAAACAGAAAGTCAGATTTTCCTATCTGCACAAACAAGGGAAACCCGGCATCGAGTGTTTTAACACCAACGATCCGATCGTAATTCGGCCATGCTCCACCACACAAAGCCAGCGCAAGACCTTTGAATTGACTCGCATGACGGGGATAAAAATCGCCCATCAGGAAAGTCGCACCAGCCGAAACACCAATAAGCATCAGCGGCTCGTGTCTTTGCGACCTGCTTAAATTGAATTGTGCCGGAAGGTCATCGCGCAAGAATTCAACTAAAAACCTGTCCTGCCCCTCTCCGGCTGTGCTCTCGAAGGGCCAGTTTCTCTTTTTGTTGGGTGCTGCCAGGGCTGCCATGCGGAACCGATTGCGGCATGCGGAAATGCTGACAGACTCGAGTAGACTCGACAAATTCCCCGCTCCACCACTGCCATGAAGCACGACCATGGTCGCGCGGCTGACGGCTGGCCTGTTTTTTACCGCAGAACCGCCGGCGGCACATTCGGCAAAGAGCGCCTGTGTCGCGGGAAATCCAGATTTTTTGAGTGAAACGGATTTTGAAGTCAGATGCGGGTCGGTTCCAGCCTCAGCGGCCAGACCGACAACGCTCACGGTGAGGCAAAAAATAACGAATATCCAGCACGATGCAAAAGGCAAAGGTTCAATCCTATTTCAGTGCACAGGCAACATTTGCAATCGCAAACTGCTGACTGGCCGCGAGCAGGACTTTTACGGACTGTCCGGCCGCAGCAGTTGGGAAACCAGCGTACACTTTAAACTGACCTGGTCCTGCAATAGATGCAACAACTTGAAAAGCTGCCTGACCAAATGCTTCCGCCACGTAGCGTCCCTGTGAATCGACAACCAACAGGGCTGCATCTGAAGCTCCGCCCTGCAAATGGGTCGCAACGCACGCAGTGACCAGTTTGCCGGAGGAAAGAGAAACGTTGATTTCTGCCAAGGGCACTTCATTAAAGCAATAACCGGATGACAGTGAGGCCGATGGAAGTTGAGTTGCACAGCGACCAGACTGTGCGGTGGCCGAGAAAATAGCCCCTTCTCCACTCAGGCTCCAGCGCTGCGTCGCGTGCGAGGAAATTTTCGACCATTGAACTTCGGAATCATAGGAACACCCGACAGACGAAAGCGCAGCCGCGAGGAAAAAAACACCTGCTATTTTCATGGTTCAGCCCCCAAACAAATCCGGCGCAAAAAAGCAGCTCAGGATGTTGCGTGGGTATCGTGCAAAAGCGGCGATGCCAAGCAAAAAATGCTGGGATAACGGAAGTTTAAGTTGACTGATTAGCCAACTCAAAGCGCACAGCAACAGGTAGCTTGTGCCGTCTTAGGTTGAACCCTGAGCTGGTAGCCGCGGCTGAACTCCGCGCCATTCAAACACAATGTTGTCAGCGAGCTGAGCGGCTTTCTTGAACTGCTCCTCGGTCCGGACCGTCCAGACCATCAGCGGCATGCGCGCACGCACCTCCCGCGAGAGCTCCTCGGTCAAATCGTTGATGTTGTAGCTGATGAAATCACAGTCCGGAGCCACACCAGCACGCAACTTGGACAACCCCTCGGCCACCTCGGGAGTCAGAAACGCGAAGTCGGGATCCTTTTTGTGATTGCAGGAGACGAATCCAACCGGCCATTTGTCGGCGCCCGTGCGAATTCTCAACAGCTCCGTCACCGAAAACGGATTGAAGCTCTTGAGTGCAACTTGGCCCACATACGTTGCCAGCAATTCGGCAACCTTTCGCTCCAATCGTCCGTTGGTGTCGATCCCGTGTCTGCCAAACGACTTGAGCTCAATAATGAGGGGCTTTCTTCCCTGAACGTACATCAGAACATCGGAGAGCAGGGGTATCCGCTCGGCCGTTCCGCAGAGGCGGCTCCCACGTAGCTCGAGCGCGGACGATTGCGAAAAGTCCTTTGCGACCCCACACAATCGTTCGAGCGACTCATCATGAAACACCATGACTTCACCGTCGGAAGACAACATGACGTCGAGCTCGCAGGCAAACCCGCGGTTGACGGCCTCCAAAATCGCCCCGAGCGAATTTTCAGGATAAGGACCGGCGTTATCAAAATAACCGCGGTGGGCAATTGGATGCTCTTTGAGAAAATCAACTGCAATACGACTCATGAATCCTCTCCCACGTGCTTCCAACTTTCAAGAAATGCCAGCGTCTGCGCCATCACCCGTTGGCGGATTTCGTCGGTCTCCTGCATGATTTCATGCTGGGCCCTTGCTTCGTAGGCAAGAATAAAACTGGACTGACTGTTGGGTGCGAACTGGGCAAAGTTTGATTTGACCACCTGATCCTCGCCTGCCTGCCAGATCAGCAGCGGACAACCGACAAAGCGCGGAAACTGCAAATGCGCCAATCGTTTTTCGACCTGCAACGCCTCATGCAGCCAGCGGAAACTGGGTGAGCCGAGGCGCAACTGAGGATAGGTTTCGAACAGATCACGATTCCATTCGCGGCGTGCAACACAATTGGTCAGGTCGCGACCATAGGTGTTCAAATCGATGTCTTTGCCGCCTGTGATGTATTCCATTTCACGTCCATTGCGGATGCCGCGCTCCACCATCACCTCCACGACAATGCGCGGATAGGGCTTGAGAATGAGCTCGACCATCGGAGCGGTAAATACCGCCGCGGCCGGCTGAATCCGTGTTTGTGACATCCACAGCGAGGATACGGTGGCCCCCATGGAGTGGGCGATCAAAAACAAAGGCCCCTTGCACCTGGGTTCAACAACCTGAGTGTAGAATTTTGAAAGGTCGTTTACATACGCTTGAAACGAGTCAACCCAGCCGACCTGCGTGTTTTTCAATTCGCGCTGTGAAAACCCCTGACCACGATGATCATAACTGATGACATTGTAGCCGCGGGTAAAAAAATCGTACGCAATTTCGGCGTACTTGGCATGCGACTCATTGCGGCCCGAAACAATCATGATTGTCGCGGTCGAATTTTCACTGAGCCAGGCGCGCGCACTCAAACGCACACCATGCACCCCTTCAAAATCGCACACCTCTGCAGATTCATAGAAGGGCTGAATGTAGAGGGAGTGAAGCTCGCGCAATTTCGGCTCACGCCCGCGAAACGGGAGCGGCGGAAAATCGGCGACGGCTGCGACGGCCTCTCGCGCAGATCTACTCTTTTTTGCAGGACGTCCGGTGTTTTCAGTTGTCATAGTGGTCGAGCATATAGTTAAGGTCCGATAAGTTCAATGGAACTGATTCTCCATCCCCAGTCGCTCACGAATGCGTCAGTCCTGAACTCAAGAGTCGCTCCGGCGCCCGCGATGAATGCGCTGCGAAATTCACCGAGCTCTCCGCTGAGCTGCTGAACAATGCGACCCGAACTGTCACGAATGTAGAGAACATCTGTCGATTGCGTCGAGAATCTCTCGAAGTTCAGTCTGAAATTGCGCACTCCGTCGGGAAGAATCACCCGACGGACCGACTGAAGTCCTGCTCTGTAGGGGTGCTCACTTTCCAGCAGATAGCTCATCCGGCGAAGGTCCTGTTCGGCCGGAACATCCAACCTGATGCCCGACAGACCAGACAATGCATTGCTGTAATTGAGCCGGATTCCACCGTTGCTGAAACCGACCAATCCTTGCAGCTGATCGCCGGCGGCGAGAATGCGCTTTTTGACCTCTGGAGCTGAGAAACTTGGAAATCTGAAGCGCAGCTCGGCTGCCACCGCAGCAACCAGCGGACAAGCCTGACTCGTACCCGAACGTGTTGCGAACCCCGAGCGCAAGGACGTCGAAACGATCGACTCACCCGGTGCGAAAATATCAACCTCGGGTCCGAAATTCGTAAACAACGACGCAAGATCAGTGTTGTTGCTGGCAGAGACTGAAA
The DNA here is from genome assembly GCA_041171905.1 of Pseudomonadota bacterium. Lineage (GTDB taxonomy): Bacteria > Bdellovibrionota_B > Oligoflexia > Silvanigrellales > Silvanigrellaceae > RFOM01. The sequence continues at coordinate 4,417 of JBEDKY010000003.1, read as the reverse complement.
GCAGATTCGGCAAACGATATGATGCAGGAAAAGTAGGCTCTATTTGAAGATTTTTTCGGAAATTTCCAGTTGCGGAAACAACCAAAACATCATGTTCGAGCGCATAGCGCAGAGCAGAGAGCAGATGATCCGAATGTGTTGATGTTCCAAAACTCGCAGAAATAACCTTCGCACCATTGTCGACCGCATAGCGGATGGCAGCAGCAATTTTTTCAACTGGAACGGATGGACGTGCACCGGAGAAAATCTGCAGAGGAAGCAGATTGAATCCGCTCCAGGGAACTGCGATGCCCATTGCGTTGTCCGACTTTGCGATCAGTAATCCGGCAAGATGCGTGCCGTGACCAAGTGCGTCCGACTGAAATGGAGAATCATCTGCAAAGCTCCATCCCGAAACGTCGTCGACAAATCCATTACCATCGTCATCACGTCCGTTCTTTGATTTTTCCCCGCCCGAGGAATCCAGACCAAGCTCACCAAGATTTCGATACAGCCGATCGACGTCGAAATCTGGGTGGGTGGCATCAATTCCTGAATCTATCAAAGCCAACAGCACCCGATCTCCGCCATTTGGAGTGGGCCACGGCGAGGGAAGTGAAATATCAGCCCCGATCATTCCCACACCGGAAGGAGGAACCTCCTGACCTAGATTGCGAAAATACCACTGCATAGAAAAAAGAGGATCGTTCACAATCAAGGCTGCAGGCTTGGATTCAGAGAATATCTGCTCCTCACTTGCAAAACTTACAGGAGCAGAAATGAACAAAGCTTGGCTCGAGGTCCGGACATCTTCTTTTTGGAACCAGAAGAACGGCGAGGATGAAGGCTCCGCGCCGCATCCGAATGTCGCAAGCGCGGTCAAAAGAACACTGAATCGCGAGTCAAGACAGCACTTCAATTGATTCAAGGCTGTGCGCATTCAGCGGGGACAATCTGCCGCAGACTGACGACCAATACAGCTCGTGATCAAGGTTGGTATATTCCCGCGTTTCGCAGTGCAGTCGGCTATCACCTGAAATGCGCTGCCTCGCGAAGTGGACTCGGTCGAAATTGCTACCGAAACAACACCCGAACCTCCTGCGTATGGAATCCACAGCGTTCCCCCGACGGCATGCGCAAGCCCTGCAGCTAATCCTTGAACAGGACTGTGGTAAGAAAGTTTTGATTTGATTTCATCGGCGGTGAATTCGAATGCGGGGCTCAAATAACTCTCAGGATTCGGAGCGCTGCCGGCGTAAAACGCCGGAGCCGAATCAACCGACACACTGCTGAAGGCAATCGATTTCTGTTCCTGTGGGTCGTTCAGACTTGCCGCAAAACCAAGGATGTACTGTTTGTTGGCCGCAAGTGCGCTGCCATTGGATTCTGCCTTGCGCCAGATGACGTCGACAGCCCCGGCTGCACCGCAATCATAAATTCGCTCATGCCGGAATTGAACATCGTAAGCCGCCGGACGACCTACAGGACGAAGGTCTGAAAAACCTGTGTTTGCTGAAACGGGTGATGGCGTAGGCTTGGCAGCACTCCCAACAACAGGGCCACGGTCGCCCTTAAACCCGTGTGCACCGTCAGGACGCTGGAAAGTTTTTACACGTTCTCGGACAATGTCGGTAATCGGATCACAGTTGAATTCAAAATATTGCCCATCCGTCAGGAAGACAAAGTAACGTCTTGCAAACGATCCGGCATCTTTATTCATGGGAATCAACAACGCGGCTCCGACGGCGTTATTTCCGATCGTCTGATATCCCAAACCAGACTTCACTTCGGAATCAGGAAAATCAAGCGAAAACCCGCGGTAGTTTCCGTAGGGAAATGTTTCCAGCAATGCTTCGGGAACACGATAGCGGACTGCGTCGTCCGTCGACACACTTCGGAATTCAACTTTTTTTCCAGCGAGATTCAGGGCGCTTCCGGAAAAACCAAGAATATACGGTGTTACTTTTTCTCCATTCGACTTTCTCAATCGCCAAACGAAATCAAATCCGCCGGCTTCCTTACCCTTGGAGTCATAGCATTTGCTAAATCGCGTTACCTCGAATTGCTGCGCAAAGGCCGCATCACCCGACGACTGAATACCCGCATTAAACGAGCGCGGCTTGCACGCCAGGGCCAGCAATCCTGCAAAAACAATCAACCCGCCTGCCTTCATGTTTCTCACCGTCACACTCCCGTCAAAGTTGTAAGTGAATTTTGTTCGAAGCCACGTCTGGCCAGTCTACGGCCTGAGCTGATGAATCTCGAGCTGGCCGCGGTGTGTGCCAAAAATTTGAACCATTGCCGCATCGAAACAACGAGGAGAACGATTTGACGTCAACATACTCGCGCGCTAGTCCTAACATCCATTGACAGCGATTGAGGTCCTGATTTGATCCGGCGCGAGGAGAACAAATTATGAAGGTTGGCATTATATCCGGCAGTCATCGGCAAAAATCACAATCGGCCCGCGTCGGACGGTGGATTGAAAAACGCCTCTCTCAGATGGGTATCACCCAGAGAACAAGCTTTTTAGAATTGGCCACCGCCAACATTCCAATGTGGGATGAGGGAACATGGGAAGGTGAGGAACGCTGGAAAAATATCTGGGGTGGATATTCTCAGGACCTGACAACCTGCGACGCGTTCGTTGTCATTGCACCGGAATACGGCGGCATGGTTCCACCGGCTTTGAAAAATCTTTTTCTGCTGACAAGCAATCAGGAGCTCGCGCACAAACCCGCATTGATAGTTGCCATTTCTGCTGGTCGCTCCGGAACATATCCGGTCGCGGAACTGCGCATGAGCAGTTATAAAAACACTCGCATATGCTACCTGCCGGACCACATGATTTTGCGCGAGGTTGAAAAACTGTTTGTGGGCGATGAACCCGCCGACAAATCCGAGGCCGACACGCGTGCACGCCTCGACTATTTCTTAAGGGTACTGGCTGAATATTCAAAGGCTCTGGCTACAGTGCGTTCGAGCGGTGTCATCGATTGCAAAACTTTTCCCAACGGACTCTGAAAAGGAGATTCATCAGATGAACATTCAGGAAATCATCTCAGGCGCTCTGGATTGGCGATACGCAGTCAAAAAATTCGATGCTCAGCGCAAAATTCCCGCGCGTGACTGGGCACTCCTCAAAGATTCTCTCCGTCTGTGTCCCTCCTCTTACGGTCTGCAGCCGTGGAAATTTGTCGTAGTTGAAAACCCCGAGCTCAGACAAAAACTCCGCGCTGTATCTTGGAATCAGTCGCAGGTCACTGATTGTTCGCATTACGTGGTTCTTACTTACCGTGAGAAACTCGACACAGAATTTGTCCGCAAGAATATGGAAAAAATTTCGCAGGTCCGCGACGTGCCGCTGGATTCACTCGCCGGTTTTGAAAAAGCGATTGCGGGTGACCTCATCCACGGGCCACGCTCTGCAACCATAGAAAGTTGGGCACAGCGACAGGTCTATATTGCCATGGGCTTCCTTCTCGAGTCCGCTGCCCTGATGCAGATAGACTCCACTCCCATGGAGGGTCTCGATCCGGCTGCCTACGACAAGCTGCTCAATATCGAAGGCAGCGGCTGGAAGACAGTTGCTGCTGTGGCTCTTGGCTATCGCCATCCCGAAGACCCTTTTTTGAAGAACAAAAAAGTCCGCTTCGACGAGGCTGAGGTTTTCGTCACAAAATAAGAACTGCAATTATTTAAGCCAGTGATTCCGGATATCTGAAGCAAAATGGTTTGCCAGTGCCAGGGAAATATGCAAGGACCGCCCCCTGTTTGATCCATGGGGAGCTGTCCGATGTCTGGTAAAAAATCTCTCGTTTTCTTGGGCTTGTTTTTTTCCACTCTGCCTATGAGTGCTTATGCTGACGGCGTTGTGCCGGCTGTAAACCAGTTCGCCGACATGCTCACCGGACTGTTCGACAGTTCTTCACAGGCCATCGACGATTCTGAATATCTGGACGTGAGTGTCCGCCATTGCAGTGTCATGGTCACCGATCTTCCAGCTGACAAACGCGATGGGCGCTTCCTGGCACTGCGCCAGTCTGTCAGTACAGATGCAAAACCCTACCGCGTTCGCATTCTTCGAGTTTTCGCGGGCGTTTCGGAAGAAACCGTCAGAGTGTCCAGCTTTGCGTTGAACGATAATTCAGACATTTCTGAGCTGTGCTTCAAACCAGAAGCAGAGCGCATCATCAGTTTTTCGCAACTTGCGGAAGAGAAATGTACAACTGAATCTCGACTGCAAAACAGCACCTTCGTGGGCGGCACTGTGGGTGACGGATGCCCGAGCAGCCGCGCCGGAGCGGTGAGGATGACCAGTGAACTCACGCTGGACGCTCAAGGCATGACCACTTGGGATCGCGGCTGGACAGCACAAGGTCAACTCGCATGGGGACCAGAAAAAGGCCCCTATATATTCGAACGCGTCACCAAACAG
>JBEDKY010000002.1:0-7001 GCA_041171905.1 Pseudomonadota bacterium | reverse complement strand
TGCCACAATCCCGACGGTATTGCGATGAAAGACAACAAAGTTGCGCTCGACCTTCGCGAAGGGCAGCTGTTTGATTTCGACCTGCGCCGCATCACCGGCTTTTGCAAAATACTTCGGGCTGCTGCGGGTTGAGTCGCGGGTGATGCGGCGCAGGTCGAAATCAAACAGCTGCCCTTCGCGAAGGTCGAGCGCAACTTTGTTGTCTTTCATCGCAAAACCGTCGGGATTGTGGCAATGCGCACAGTTGCCGACCATGTAGCCCTGCAATCGAGTTTCGTGAATATTGCGCGCCATTCTGCCGTTTGAATCTTCGAGAACCGGCAATTCGGCGGCGCTGCCAACATTGTTAAGAATTCCGGCATCAATAAAGCGGACAATCTGGCTCACTTCATCAGCACCGATGTCGCGATCTCGGCCAGCTGCACCAAACGCACGACGGTTGAGTTGCAGAGGAGTGAATCCGAGCACGTAGTCGTCTGTGCCTTTGTGGCACTCGACACAACGCTGCTTGCCGGGAATCGCATATTTTCTCGTCTTGCTGGTGTTTTCATCAACGACGATCTTGAAGATGTCGTCTTTGAAAGGTGTACCGTCGCGATAAGGCAGTGTAACAAGTGTCGCCTCAGACTCAGTCTCATTCCATTTATAGCTGCCCAGTAGCGGTTCTTGAGGAGCGTTTCTGACGACCAGAATGCGGGTCTCCACCTTCCGGAAGAGTGTGTCTCCGGATTTGTTTTTTACGGCCTTATAGAATGTTTTGTAAAAGCGGGTGTTGGGTGGAATCTCCAGTTGTTTTGAAGCAGGGTCAAAGCGTGCGCCCGATGGCTTCCATTTTTGTTTTGCCTCGTCCCACACAGCGGGGAAATGAACGTAACGGCCTTTTTCGGCATTGTCCGCCCACAGAGGATATTCAACGTTGTAAGAAAGCGTGCCCCTGCGCGCGAGGGCGAGGCTGTCAAGCGTGAATAAATCGGTCTGGGAAAGCTTTTCAGGCAGCTGCGTGGCATTCAAAAAGAGTTCGTCTTTTTCTGCGTCAACGCCGATTTGATCGGTGCGCGGAATACAGCTTCCAAGGTCGGATTGTTTTTGCTTTGCGGCCTGTTTTGCAGAATCGGCATCCAGTTTGATGGCAAAGCGGCCGTTGGGTTTTCCGGCGGCTATCCAGTCTTCAAGCAGGCTCTGCAGGCGCGCGTACTTTTGCGGAGCAGCTGCGCGCATGTTTTGCGGCGGCATTCGGTTGTTGGCTAAAACCCTCTGCAGCACATCTGCAGTGTCTGCGATTCCTGCGACGACCACCTTTTGTCCGTTGAAACGCACCTCAGCCTTGTCGTGCGCCGACACATACCAAAATCCACCTGTCTTCGACGCAGGAGCTAGATGGCAACTGGCACACGCGGTGTCGATTTGTTGTTTGAGTTCATCAAACGACATGGTCGGCTGAACGTTGTTTTCATTTTCGACGATGGGTGGCAGCAACGCACTGGTACGTGGCTCGCTGCACTCGGTGTCGGCCGACAGTGTCGGTTCACCTGTGCGGCTGGATGGGTTGTCGAGTGCGGGTGAATCGGGGTTGTTGCTGGGTGGTGGTGATATTGAAATAACCTCGTCGGATGACGAGGAGGAATTGTCTCCCTCGCATCCGACGAAAGTTAAAACGGCCACGCATCCAAGCAGGAAACGCAGATATTTCTTCATGATGGATTAGTCCAATGTGATGAAGTCGTTTTGCTGAACAATTGGGTCCATGAACGAACGGTCGAGAACCTGCGGAAGGAGCTTCGACTCAACCGCGTTCAGCGAGTAGCTGCCCTTTGCTTCGTAAACATAGAGAGTGCGTGAAAGCGGGTAAAGCTTGTTGCGTACGTTGTGCACAGTTGGCAGGTAAGCACCTGAGCGGTCGTCCTTGGAGAGTGTGAGCGGACGGTTGCCTGCGCGCGTTGCAGACAGTCCGGAGTAGCCAATTGCATTCGCGTTGGTTGCAGTTTCGTTGGCGATGTCGGTTGTCTCGGCCATGACTTTCACGCACGCGCCGAACGTCTTGATTCCAACGATGGACTTGAACGTATCGGTTGTGCCTGAGTTGTCGTCGCGGCGGAAAACTTCAATAGCGCCGGATTTTCCGGAGTTGGGAACCTTCGACCAGTCGGTCACTTCACATGTGAAGATCGACTTGACCTGTGGGAGGCTGAGGCGGTTGAGCGGATTGCTGCCGTTGACAAATACACCCAGGCCGTCGAGTGCGATGGCGTGAGCGACAACTTCAATTCCTGCTGCAGCTGCCTTTGCCGCTGCTTCCTTCTTCAATTCACGGGACATTGGCGCGATGCCTTGCTGGCCCGCGATGATGGCTTCTTCACCTTTGCCTGAGCCGCCGCCGACGTATTGAATTTCGTCTGCCAGACCAGCAGCTTGGATAGCGTCGGTCATCATTCCAGCGAGAGTGTCGGAACCTTTGAAAGTGAATGGAGCGGCGAAAGCAGATGCACTGACAGTTGCAAGAAGAGCAGTAGTAATAAGACGCATTGTGGACCTCCTGAGTGTGTCTTTCTTGAAGACGAGGGGCTCATAGCGGTCGTTTCTGCTGGCAGGCAAGCCTGACACAATCGTTTCACAGGCAAGTGTCATGAATGCATTTTTGACAAAATTGTGAAGTCACCATCTTCAGAAATCATTCACTTATTCGTAATCAATCGATCTGTCGGAACGCCCGCGAATTTGAAAGTATTTCCTCTAGAAGGTTGGGGAGGAATCACAAATGAGCACAGGAATTGCAAACGCTGTAGCTTCTTATCAGGCGGTTCATCAATTTAGGGCTGTAACAGCGCTGCAGCAAAATAATTATCGCAGTCCCGAAGGATTAGGCAGCACGGCCCAATTTGAGGTCCGACTGGCTACGCCGAGCGAGCTCGATGAGGTTTTTGCTCTTCGCTATGATGTGTTTCTTTCAGGTCGCGATCAAGCTCCGACTACGATGCGCGATCAAGATGTGCACGATGCACTCGCCGATCATCTGATCGTAAAGCATGACGGACGTATCGTGGGAACTTACCGCGTGCTCCCAACCGACAGGGTTCTGAGCGGCGGATTGAATCTGTATGCGGCTCAGGAGTTCGATGTCGGCCCTCTGATAGAGCAACTCGAACCGCATTTGACTATTGAATTGGGTCGCAGCTGCGTGCATCCCGCCTATAGGCAGGGTTCGATTCCCAAATTGCTCTGGAGCGCGTTGGCAAAATACATGACCAATCACAACAGAACTGAGGCCGTGGGTTGCGTGAGTGTTTTCAACGTATCACACGCAGAAGCCGCTGCTCTGGTCGGCTATTTCAAAAGGCAGGGTGCGTGGTCGGAAGATGTGCATTGTCCGGCTCTGAAAATGCCTCCTGTCGAAACCGGTGAGTTCGACGAAGCTCACTTGAAGTCTTTGGTTCCGCCGCTGCTGAGATCATATCTTATGTTGGGCGCAAAAATTCTAGGTGGGCCGTCCCATGATCCCGAATTCCATTGCCACGACTTCCTGATGCACTTTTCAACGGCGACCATGTCGGAGCGTTGCCGCCGGACATTGTTCAGCTGACTTCGTGTCTAAAGAAACTTTCTGAATTAGCGCATACGCTGACGAGAAAATCGAGCAACGTGGTGTGCCGTCGGCAGGTTCTTTGCACCCTGTGCGGGACCATCGGATGGAACCAACCGAGCCTGTTGAAGGCATTCCACGGTGCCTTCTTGAGCCAGTTCCAGCTGCCCATTTCGAGCGCCAGCGGGAGGAAAATTGGCCCGTTGGCATTCTGGTTTTCAAGCAGCAGATAGTCCCACAAATCGCCGTTCGTCTGATAGCTTTCTGACTGTTTCTCAAATTTGTAGACGTGGTCTGGAAACGATTCGTTTAGAGCTGTTTCGATGGCTTTGTAGTGATCCCAATGCGGTGGCAGTGCTGACGACATGGACCATGGTGTCCAGATTCTGTCGCGAGCTCCAAATCCGCTGTGCAGGTCGAGCGCAATCATACCCTTGGAAGAGTGCAAAAGTTCGCGCACAGCACGGATCAGTGCACTACTCTCAAGCGCCAAATCTCCTGTGCCGCTGTAGTATGGCAGCATTGGGGAAAGCCTGTGTCCGCCCAACAAGGGGACCGGCTTTTCTGCCGAGACAGGTGCATTGCGCATCAGGTCGATACCTTCTGCAGTGGCACGGCGGCCTTGAATGATTCCCGTTGGATTCAGCGCAGGAATAGCAACGATGCGTGCACTCGCAAGTGAATTGCGGAACGCCTTGTTCCAGCGTGTCAGTTCAATAAGGTGTGCCAAATAGTGGAGGAGAACTGTCACTCCAATGGTTTCGAGACCGTGCACACCTGCTACAAGGAAAAAGGTGAATCTGTCCTTGTGGACTTTGTCTGACGTTTTGATCTCAAGCAAATCGATATCGAAACTGCCGGCATCACATGAGACGGTCTCCAGCCTGCTGTGTATGATGTTGTTGCGGTACTTGCTCGAAAAGCTCCGAATATCCTCAAGGACTGTCATAGCTCACCGCCATGCAAACGTTTTCGTAGGTATTTATTGCGAGCTCTGCAGGCTGTGCTGACGGATGAACCGCGACCCACGCTCCTGACACTGCCACCCGCACTGATTTTTCACTGAGTGTTTTGAGCAGATGAGGTACAAGGCTCTGGTCGTCAATCCATGCCCTCTCGCTGTGGTTTTCGTAACTCAGCCGCAGACATAGAATGGCATCAACTTGCCCACGCAAAGCAATCCATGCATGCCCGCGGGCCCATGCGGTGAGCTCGGGGAGTCGGGATGAAGTTGTCGTCCCCTCCGGAAAAAGCGCTATGTCGGCAGTCGGACTCATCCTGAGGCACTCACGGAGCGCATGGGCGCGCCCCATCAGTGACTCACGCCTGACGAAAATACATCCCAAAGCACGCGCAGCCCAGCCAAACAGCGGCCAGTCAGCGACTTCTTTTTTGGCGAGAAAAATACAGGGACGGAGTGTGCTGAGAATGAGAATATCCAGATAGCTGACGTGATTTGCGACAACAATGGCACGCTCGAAGCGCTGCAATTCAGCGTCCGGCAGGTTGCATTCAACACGGATGCCGCAGCAGCGCAGTAGGAGTGCGAAAAAACGGGATGTCAACTTGGTGCGGGTTCTGAGACTTGTTGGAGTGACAGGCAAAAGAACTGTCAGCAGCAAGGTTAGCAGGACGATCGCGCACAGCCTGAGAATCGCCAACGGTGGGGTCGCCATAATATTGCTCCTTTCCGAGCTCGTCACCAGTCAGTATTGCGGGGAGCTGCGGGCTTGAGAAGTTGCTGCTGTGGAGCCCGTGTGAAAATTCGATACGGATGTGGCAATTGTGTAAATTTCCGCATACTCTGAACGTTATGCTGATGAACCTCTTAAAAAATTCTGACTGGGCTTTCTTGCTGGATTTTGTATCGCCGGCTTTTTTTAAGGTGATTCCACCTTTTGAACTGATCGGCAATGCAACAGCGTTGGCCAAAAGAACCCGTGACCCCGAACTCTACCGCAGTGCAGTGTCCGGATTGCAGTCGCATTTTACGCGAGCATTGTCCGATACAAAGATCATCGCGGGCGGGATGACGCAGGCAGGAGAATTTCCCGCCGGTGTGCTCACAGAGCTCAAGACAGCCGACGAAAAAGTTCGCATCGAATTGGCGACCCGCATTGTTGAAATTTATTTCGCGCAGATTCTCGCCAAACAGACGCTCCTGCTTGATGTGCGACTGACCCGCTTTGCGGTCGACGGGCAAAATATTTTATGGAGCCCGGCGCCTCTGTTGGGTGTCTTTTCAGATGATTTCTTAAACGCGATGGGCGAACTCTACACGGGTTACTATTGCGGGCGTCCCGAGCAGATGAAGTCTGCTTTGAAGAAAATCAACTTGGATTGGGCGCATGAGGTTTTTATCTCGCACTTCGGTGATGGCAACCAAACCGAGGTCAAGTTCACCATGGCGCATTTTGTCCACACGTTTCATGAAATCTTTATGCTGTGCAAATCCGAGCGGAAGAACCTCAAGGGAGAATTCGTCCAGCTCGGAGTTTTGCTCGGCTTGATGTACGAGAGTCTAGAATCGCTCAACGTAGCTGTCGATGTGAGAAGCGCGTTTCACCGCGTTCTTAAATCTCGGGACATTGATTAGGGTCGGTATCCTTCAAGTCACCGATGCGCACTCCGGCTTCAATCAGCCGCAATCTGATGCCGCTCAGGACACTCGGTGGAAGAGTTTTACTGCGCGACAAAATCCAGATGGGCGAGTTGCCCGGCGATACAACCACTGAGTATTCGTAGTCTTCGCCGACTTCAGTGACAACGTAATTCACCGTGTTGGGCGTGAAAAACGAAAGCCGTACTGCGAGCCGGCTTGGGTGGTCGACATCCTTGATCGTAGCTTTTCCTTTTGCTGTGCGGATGTCGCCGTTGCTGGTGACACAAGTGTTCAACACGGCAATCGTCTTGTCGTCTATTTTTGAATATTCAGCCTTGGCGCATTTGCAATCGCGCTGAAAAAACGGGTTTGTCGATTGGATTTGATACCAAGTTCCGAGATAATTTTCCGGTTGGAAATCCTTGATTCCATCGAGGTCGACTGCAAAGGCGGATGACGAGAGAGCGGCAAGACCGAGAGCAGCGATTCGCGTAAGCATAAGGCCTCCTTTCGGGTTCAACAAAAAAACGACGTGTTTTTCTGTCGGATCCGTGAGGCCAGAGCGTGTCAGAGAGTGCTCGAGTCCACAAGGGAATCACCTGCCCGAGAGTAAAGATTCTCGAGCGTGCGGAAGAAATCATTAGTTTTTTGTGAGGTTGTGTTTTGCGGGCGGAGCCCCTGCAGCAGGAGGAATCTGCTCACCGCCGCAAGGGTGGCCTGCTCATCTGCAACTGAGGTGTTTTTGAGTTCTATTTCAAGTTCGAAGCTCGCAGACCTCTCGGCACTCAGTTCGTCGGAATCACGACCGAGCTGCAATTGACT
>JBEDKY010000001.1:0-6037 GCA_041171905.1 Pseudomonadota bacterium | reverse complement strand
TCCAAGCACTGTCTGCGAAAAGTGCCGCCAATTTCACTGACCGGCGTTATTCTTCTGGCCCATCCAGCGATTCAGCCGATTCTTCGTCGGCAGCTGCGGGAGGGAGAGTATCCTCGCTTTCGAATTCATTCGTTTCTTCGGTCAGCATCCGATTGCGGGCATCCAGCGGGTCGCGCAAGACGACTGGAATGAGTGCGCGCGCTTGCTGGGCCAACTCGGGTTCGTAATCTTCCAGCCGCGCAAGGCTTTGCAAGAATGTCGCGAAGCGGAAGAGCACCATCATGCAGTCGCCTGCGGAGAAATGCTTGGTTGAGTGTTCTTCGACCAACCTCTCCCACGACACCTGATTGTCGATCCACGCAGAGACAATCGAAGCCGCCGCCATGTTGAATTCGCGGAACACTTTTTGCCCTGACTCCTCGCGCCGGAAACCAACTTCGTCGTAGAGCTCAGGGAAAAGTTCTTCCGGATAATGCACCTCGATTTCGCGGGGAATATTGAGATCCGAAAGAAACGCGATGTCGGCGAATGTGTCGGGAATTTCTTTGAAGTGCGCTGAACAGAAACTCGCCATCATCTGCAGATATTGACGCAGATTGCCCGCGGTGATTTCGCCTTCGGCAAGCTTGCGCGCGATGATCATGCCGCCCGCCTGCGGAAAATGCCGCGCAAGTTGGCCCATGAGTGTGGGCACCTGCCCCTCCAGCGCACCGATGGTGACCAGATGATTGATGATCTTTTGCAGTGTGCTCTGCCCCGTCTTGCTCATCGAATTGTGGCAGGGAATCTTGGCAGGACACCTGTTGCACGGAACGTTGCTGCGCTGATGACCTTTGTGGAATTTTTTATAAGTCGACGGAATATCGTCGCAGGCGAGGATCTCCATCTTATAATCTTTGTAGAGAACAGCGCTGAGCAATTCGTGATCACCCACCACCACCTGCTGCGGATCGCGCCCGCGCATGAAAAACGATTTGCGGTAGAACTCCGAAAGGTAGGCGATGCTTTCCTTTTGACCGAGGATTCCCAGCACGGTTGTCGGATCGAATTTGAGCGACGAGCGGCACGGTTCACGCCCCGTCGGCTTTTGCTCGGCAAAGCGACCCAAGTTCATCCACATGGAGAATCCATGTGTGTCTTTGCCGCGGCGTCCGGCACGGCCGAGCATCTGCATTACTTCGCTGGCGCTGTATTTTGTTTCGCCGCCTTCGCTCGGACGCGAGAGGTCGGAAATGAGCGCACCGCGCACGGCGAAGTTGACCCCAAGTGAAATTCCCATGGTGCCGGAACAGACCTTAAGAAACCCTTCCTTGAGCAGCGTTTCGATAGCCACGCGGCCAGGGGGAATCAGACCGCTGTGGTGAAAGGCGATGCCGAATTTGCGGATCATGCGCTGCAGATCGTGCGGCACATATTCCCAACCGCTCAGCGAGTTGATTCGCTCGTGCAATGACTTGAGTGACTCTTCGGTTATGGTGTTCTGAAGGCCACGTGCAAGGACATGTGCAATCGCTTCAACATCGGCACGCCGGCCCGCATATACAACAACTGGGCCGAGATTTTGCTCGAGCGCAACACGCACCGGATCAATCAGTTCATCGAAGCGGCCTTTGTCGCGCCGGCGGCGGTTGGCCTTGTCGCCGCGCACAGTGCGGCGGATGAGCGCAATTTCTTCAGGGCGCAGAGCCAAATCTGGTCCGTAAATCCAGCCGTAACTTGTGTAGATGATGTCAGCGAGCGGAACCGGCCGTTTGCTCACGCGGATGAGTTTTGAGGGTCGAGCAAAAAGCGCTTCAAGCCACTGTGCAAATTCATCTGCATTTGGAACTGAGGCAGAGAGGAGAATCAGCTGGCTCTCTTTGGGAGTGAGAATGAGTGACTCTTCCCATGCACTGCCGCGGCTTTCGTCCTGCAGATAATGATATTCATCATACACCACCACACGCCGGCGCATGTCAGGCTCAACGCCGAGCAAGCTGTTGCGGTAGGTTTCGAGGGTGGCGAGAATAATGGGTGCGCGGAGATTTTCCTTGAAGTCGCCGGTGTTGATACCAACTCGGTCTTTTCCGTATTTTTCGCAAAACTCACGGTATTTGTCGTTGCTCAAACTTTTCACCGGACTGGTGTAAATCAGGCGCAGACCATCGCCCAGACGCGCGTCGAGAAGAGCCTCGATGACGCGTGTTTTGCCGGCGGACGTTGGCGCATCGACAACAACATTTTGTCCGGCAAGCAAAGCATCGAGTGCCTCGGCCTGCCACGCATCAAGCACCATTCCATTTTCAGTGACACGCTGCGCGGGTTCGCCGTCCAGCGTTGAACGCGACGGTGTTTTGGGTTGAGCCGCAACAACGGCCGGTCGCGCGCTGGTAGCCGCGGGAGCAGCTGCTGCAGCGGGAACAGCCATCGCCATTTTACTGCGGGCGAGTGCGAATCCTCGGTCGGGCGCTGCGGTTTTGCTTTCGGTTTTGTATGAGCGGCTCGGCGCCAACTGCGGCATGACAGCCGGCGGCGGAGGTTTGCTCAGCGCAGACGACACGGAAGCCTGTGCTGGTTTTGCGAACTTCGACTGAACTGCGGGAGCGTGCGCCGTTTTGCCTGCGGGTGTCGGCATCGAGCCTGCCGGCTGTACCGTAGTCGTGGCTTCCCAGTCTGAATTCTTCAGGCGCTCGCGGAAGCGCTCGGCCAGAGCAGCCCAGCCCTTGGCGTCGAGACGGCCAGCCAACAACTTTTCAAGAGAATCACGGATAGCTTCAGGACTGGGAGTTTGAAAACCTCCTCCACCCCAACCGCCACGTCGATCGAAACGACCACGCGGGCCACCGCCACGGGCATCGCGCTCGCCTCTGCGGCCGCGACCGTCGCGCGCCGCAGGGCGCGTATCAGCTTCGCCAGAACGACTGCGCTTTTCAGAATTGCCACCTTGCGAGCGCCGCCCATGCGCAGCATCACCGGCACGCTGCACCGCATCGGAGCGCAAGCTTTTGCTCTTGTTCTTTGAGCGGGACGAATCGCGTCGATTTTTTGGATGCCTGCGTGCCACTGGGTGTCTCCCCCTGATGAAATGCTCAGGGGGTCATTTCAACACCCTTGACGATCAATGACAAGTGCGACGGCCTCTCCACCGCCGATACACAGCGTGGCCAGACCGCGCTGCAGATTGCGCGCCTGCAGTGCGTGCACCAATGTGGTGAGGATGCGTGCGCCGCTCGCACCAATCGGATGACCGATGGCGACAGCTCCGCCGTTCACATTCACCTTGGCTTGAGGAATGCTGAGTTTCTTCATCGCAGCAAGTGTCACGAGAGCAAAGGCTTCGTTGATTTCAAAAAGATCGATGTCATTCAAAGACACCTGCGCCACAGCTGCCGCCCGTTCGATCGCGTTGACGGGAGCAGTGGTGAACCATTTGGGATCCTGGGCGTGGGTCGCGTATCCGGCGATGCGCGCGATGGGTTTGAGATTGTATTTCTTCACGGCAGCTTCGGAAGCAAGCACAAGAGCCGCAGCACCGTCGTTGATTTTTGATGCGTTGGCAGCGGTGATGGTGCCCTCTTTGTCGAATGCCGCGCGCAGAGCTGGCATCTTGCTGAGGTCGGACGCGTTTGGTTCTTCGTCGGTGTCGACCATCGCGGTTCCTTTTCCGGCAGGAACTTCAACTGCTGCAATCTCGTTCTTAAATGCGCCCGTTTCCATCGCCTTGCGCGCACGTGTGTAGCTTTCGGCCGCGAACGCATCCTGCTCGGCACGCGAGATGGAGAACTCACGCGCGCAGGTTTCGGCGCACAGGCCCATGTGCATGTTGTTGTAGGGATCCCACAGACCGTCGAAGATCATCGAATCGGTGACTTCCTTGTGGCCCATGCGAAATCCGTCGCGCGCCGATGGAAGAAGATAGGGCGCGTTGCTCATGCTCTCCTGACCGCCTGCGACGGCGATTTCGATATCGTTCAAACGCAGAGCCTGTGTGGCCAGCATGACACTCTTGAGGCCGCTGCCGCACACTTTACCGACCGTAAGCGCTTGCACGCTCTGAGGTAGTCCGGCGTATAGAGCAGCCTGACGAGCAGGTGCCTGACCGACTCCGGCTGTGAGAACTTCGCCCATGAGAATTTCGTTGATGGCTTCCAGCGGAACTTTGGATTCAGCGACCGCCGCCTTCACTGCCACTGCACCCAGACGTGCCGCACTCAGGCCCTTCAGGGCACCTTGAAAACGCCCGACGGGAGTCCGCTTTGCAGCGACGATATAAACATTCGACATGGTTCACTCCTTCGAAAAATAATTCAGGATTTCATTCCCAAGGTGACGACAAATTCAAACTCTGTTGGCTGAACGGGCTGAATGGACAGGCGCTGGCCTTTGCGCAACACAAGCATTTCTTTGAGCTCAGCGTGCTGCTTGAGTTCATCGAGCGCAACGAACCTGCGAAATGGCCGCGGGCGACCCACGGTCACACAAAACCATCGCGGATTCTCAGGCGTAGACTTCGGATCAAAATACTCGGACTTGCTGTCCCACGACGACGGGTCCGGCTGCGCCGGCGCGACGATCTCGGCCACTCCGGCGATTCCAGAGGGATCGGCATTGGAGTGATAAAAAAGAACCAGGTCACCCACCTTCATGTCGTTCAGCATGAAGTTGCGTGCCTGATAATTCCGGACACCGTCCCACAGCTCGCTCTGCTGAGGACGCCGGACGAGGTCTTCAAGACTAAAGACGTCCGGCTCTGTTTTCATCAACCAATGCTTTGGTCGCGCTGCGCCCACGATGCTCCCCCTGTTGATTAGGGGTGCATCATACGACCCACAGCCGAGCTTGCAACGTTATGCATCGCCTTGAGGTTGCGCACCGACTGGATACGGTTTTCAGCGTAACGCTGTGACGCTTCGTGCGTGGTGATGCCGTCGCGGTCCGCGATTTTGAGAATCTGCAGCACGGTCGTACCGATGTGCCGTGCTTCGCTGAGAGCCTTCTCGCGGTTGTAGCCGATAAGCTCGTTGTAGACGTTGATAAGACCGCCTGCGTTGATCACATAGTCCGGGCAGTAAACGATCTTCTTGTCCTGCAACATTTTGCCGTGGACTTTTTCGTCCTCAAGCTGGTTGTTCGCGCCGCCGGCGATGATTTGCGCCTTGAGTTGCGGAATGGTTTTGGAATTGAGAATCGCACCCAGCGCGCAGGGAGCGAAAACGTCCATGTCCAACGAATAGAGTTCGTTGTCGGTGACGGCAGTCGCCTGATATTTGCTGACCATTTCCTGAACGCGTTCGGCGTTGATGTCATTCACAAACAGCTTGGCGCCTTCTTCGTGGAGGTACTGGCACAGATACTTGCCGACGTTGCCTACACCCTGAACAGCCACCCGCAGACCTTTGAGATCTTTGCGGCCCATGCGAACTTCAACAGCGGCCTTGAGACCCGAGAAGACACCCAAAGCGGTGACCGGGCTTGGATCTCCGGAGCCACCCAATGCAGGTGCAACACCGGTCACGAATTTGGTTTCAAGACGGACGAAGTTCATGTCGGTGACGTTGGTGTTGACGTCTTCAGCCGTAATGTAGCGGCCCTGAAGAGAGTTCACAAAGCGTCCGAAAGCGCGGAACATGGCTTCGTTCTTTTGTTCGGGGCGCGCGATGATGACCGCCTTGCCGCCACCCAAAGCCAAGCCGGCACAGGCAGCCTTGTAGGTCATGCCGCGGCTGAGACGAAGAACGTCGCGCAGAGCGTCTTCTTCAGAGGTGTAGTGCCACAGACGGGTTCCGCCGAGAGCTGGTCCGAGGTTGGTGTCATGGATGCCGATGATGGCACGCAGACCAGACTGCGGATCGTTGCAATAAACGATTTGCTCATGACCCAAAGTTTCCACGTGTGTGAACACATTGCTCATAGTAATGCTCTCCTTGCGGGATAAGTGTTCTTTGAACGATTCGCAAAAGTACACGAAAGCGAAAATACCGCAAGGACTAAAGTTTTGCCGGCCAGTCAATCTGAAAGTGCACTCAGGAGCGGGCCAAGGCGAGAGTGAGCAGGGCCA